>JAJXZC010000770.1 GCA_021780275.1 Pseudomonadota bacterium | reverse complement strand
ATGATCTTCGGGGAGATCGAGACAAGCGATGCGGAAGGCGCGATCCTGGCCCACTCGATCCGGGCGGGCGCGGTGAGCTTCAAGAAGGGCCGCAAGCTCTCGGCGGCGGATGTCGCCGCGCTTGAGGCAGCAGGCATAGCCCATGTCACTGCGATCCGTTTCGAATCCTCCGACGTCCCGGAAGACGAGGCGGCTGCCGCCCTTGCCCACGCACTCGCAGGGCCCGGCCTCGCCGTGGCGGAGCCCTTTACCGGCCGCGCGAACCTCTATGCGGAAGCCGACGGCGTCCTCGCCTATGATCGTGAGCGTCTCGACCGGATCAACCTTCTCGACGAAGCGCTGACCGTGGCGACGCTCGCCCCCTTCGAAACGGTTGCCGCCCGGCAGATGGTCGCGACGGTGAAGGTGATCCCCTTTGCCGCGCAGCGGGCAAGTCTCGACCGCGCGGCGGCCCTGGCCCGCGACGGCGGGCCCCTCCTTGCGCTCCACCCCTTCCGCCCGCATCGCGTCGCGCTCGTCGCCACGCGCCTGCCGGCGACCAAGGAAAGCGTCCTCGACAAGACGCGCGAAGTTCTGGCCGCGCGGCTCGGCAGCATGGGCAGCGAGCTCGTCAAGGAATACCGGGTGGCACATCAACCGCAGGCGGTCGCCGAGGCGCTGTCACAGGCTCTGGCCGAAGGCTATGGGCCCATCCTCGTTTTCGGGGCGTCGGCCATTACCGACCGGCACGACGTGGTGCCTGCGGGCATAGCCGCGGCAGGTGGCGAGATCCTGCATTTCGGTATGCCGGTCGATCCCGGCAATCTGATGCTGCTCGCCCGGCATGGGGCGACGCCAGTGCTCGGCCTGCCCGGCTGCGCGCGTTCGCCCAAGCTCAACGGCTTCGACCTGGTGCTGGCGCGGCTTCTCGCCGGGCTCACGGTCACGCGCGAGGACATCATGCGCATGGGTGCGGGCGGGCTGCTCAAAGAGATCGTGACACGGCCCCAGCCGCGCGAAGGCCGCCGCGCCGATGCAGCGGCACGGGCCAAGCCCTCTGCACCGCGCATCGCCGCGCTCGTTCTCGCCGCGGGCAAATCGAGCCGCATGGGCGCGACGAACAAGCTCACCGCCGAGATCGAAGGCCAGCCCATGGTCGCTCGCGCGGTCGATGCGGCGCTCGCAAGTGGCGCTGCCCCCGTCATCGTCGTCACCGGCCATGATGACAATGCCGTGCGCGCGGCGCTCGAAGGACGCAAGATCGAGATCGTCCACAATCCGGATTATGCCGAGGGCCTGTCGACCTCGCTTCGCGCTGGCGTCGACGCGCTGCCCGCCGGGATCGATGCGCTGCTCGTCTGCCTCGGCGACATGCCCGATGTGACGCAAGCTCATCTCGGCCGCCTCGCTGCGGCCTTCGACCCCGAAGAAGGCCGCACGATCTGTGTACCGACCTTCTCCGGAAAGCGCGGAAACCCCATTTTGTGGGGCGCGCAATACATTCTCGAAATGCGCGGGCTCAAGGGCGATGTCGGGGCCAAACATCTCATCGGCGAGCATGAGGATGCCGTCTGTGAAGTGCCCATGCCGGACGAGGGAATTTTCAGGGATATCGACACGCCGGATGACCTGAAACGGCGCAACAGCCCGCCTCCGAGCAAATAATTTTTATCTGACGCACACGCGACCGCCCGCGCTTTCTTGCAAATGCCCCGATGCGTCCCCAGCCGCCCATGGACGCGGGCTGCAGCCTCTGCCATGATTCCGGCCTGAGACAAGAGAGGGGACAGCCATGAAACTCTTGTTTGTCGTTCCGTCGGCAGCGCTTCTTTTTGCGACGCCCGCTGTCGCATATGAACCTTTCACCGCATGGTCCGGCGTCTATGTCGGCGCCCAGGTCGATTATGGCTGGGGCCGAGCCCGCCTCCCCGAAGCAAGACCCTCCGCCGGACACGCAACCTCCTTCAACCTCACCCAGACCGACGGCATCACTGGCGCCGTCCATGGAAGCTATGACTTCAAGACCGGCGCCTGGATCGTCGGCGGAGAAGCCGAACTGGGGCGCGCCAACGCAAATGCCGAGATACCCGCATGGGCCTTCGGCGGCTACGGAAAATCCGATATCGACACACAAGGCATGGCGCGGCTTCGCGCAGGCTACGCGATCGACAACACTCTCTATTACGCGACGGGCGGTCTCGCCATAGCGCACACGCAGGCAAGCTTCTCCGATATGCCCGCCTTCAACAGCAATTCCGAAACGAAAAACGGCTGGACGCTTGGCGTCGGCGCGGAGCGCGCGCTCACCGATAAATGGACCACGCGCGTCGAATATCGCTATGCGGATTTCGGACGCTTCGCCGATCCGAATGCCGCCACCAATGCGGGCTGGAAGGATTACAACAACATCACCGAACATGTGATCCGGCTCGGCTTCAACTACAAGTTCTGATCGTCCAGCAGTGAACAGGAAACAGCCCGGCCTTTGCGCCGGGCGTTTTTATTTCAGATGTTTCCGGCCACCCCGGATCGCGTTCGGCCGAGATGAAGTCCCGCCGCGAAATACGCGCCAAAGAAATCCATCACCGCTCTTATGCGCGGCACATTGCGCAAACGCTCATGCGTCAACAGCCATATTTCCGGCGCCGGGAGATCGGGCGTAAAGCAGCGTATGAGTGATGGGTCCCCCGCACAGACGAAATCCGACATCAGCGACACGCCGACACCCGCCTTGAGGCTCGAATGAATACCGGTAACGTTATTCGGGCGCAGAACGATGGCACTCTCGGGAATCTGCGCGTTGATCCACTCCGTCATTTCGCTTCGGTGTTCCCTCGGATCCATCGTGATGATGGCGTGCCGAGCGAGGTCATCGGCGGTTTCGGGCTTGCCATGCGCGTCGGCATAGTCGCGGCTGCAATAGACGCTCCAGATATCCTTGGCGACGCAGCGCCCCACCAGGTCGGGCTCCGTCGGGCGCCAGCCTGCGCGCAGGGCCACATCGGCCTCGCCTTTGCGCAGGTCGAGATAGTTGTCCGTCGCCACGAACTCCAGCCGCAGCGAGGGATAGGCGGCCCGGAAGTCCCTGATCGCCTGCATGAGGAACAGATTGCCCAGCACCTGGTTCGTCGTGAAGCTGACTGATCCCGTCAAACCCCGTTTCAGCGCATCGACGCCCGCCTTCGCGACGGCCGCGGCTGCTTCTACTCCTTCGGCGGATTCGAGCAAGGCTTCCCCCGCTTCGGTCAACACATAGCCGGAGGGACGTTTGTCGAAAAGCTCGAGCCCAAAATCAGCCTCCAGCGCCGCGATCCGGCGCGAGACCGTGCTCTGGCTGACCTGAAGCGTCCGCGACGCCCCAAGGGTCGTTCCCGACCGGGCAACCGCAAGGAAATATTTGAAGTCGTTCCAGTCGGCCATGCCCACGATTATGCATTTCTGGTGAACGAGAGCGCAAGAACGGTGTTTGAGAAGGAAAAGCCGGGCCACTACATCCCGCTCACGGACTTTTCCCCCTTTAAGGTCCGCAAGCGGAGGAACAGACCATGAAGCTCTATTACGATCCGATTTCGACGACTTCACGTGCCGTCACGCTCTTCCTCGCCGAGGAGAACATCGCGCATAGTGAGGAGATCGTCAGCCTTTATGCGGGCGATCAGCACAAGCCCGAATTCGCCGCGATCAATCCCAACATGCAGGTGCCAGTGCTCGTCGACGACGACCTCGCCCTGGCCGAGAGCAGCGCGATCCTGAAGTACCTTGCCGACAAGTTCAGTTCGCCCGCCTATCCCGCCGAACTCAAGGAGCGTGCCCGCGTCAACGAGACGATGGACTGGTTCAACACCGGCTTTCACCTCAACTTTTGTGCTCTCACCATCTACCCGGTCCTGGTTCCGGACTTCGCAGTGCATGACGCCGCGACGCGCAAATACATCAGCGATATCTCCCACGAGCGCGTGCTTCGCTATTTCGACATTCTCGACCGCCACATGATCGGCGCCAACAATTTCGTTTGTGGCAACGAAATCACCATCGCCGACTATCTGGGCGCTACCTATGTAACGCTTGGCGAGGTCGTCGGCTTCGACCTCGCACCCTGGCCCAACGTGCGGCGATGGATCGCGGGACTGAAAGCGCGGCCCTCCTGGGACGCTGCCTATGCCGGCTTCAACGGGTTGGTAAGCGCCGCGCGCGCCGCCTGAGCCCCATTCATTAGGTCAACGCCATGAAGATATTTATGCGGATCGCCGCCATCGCGGCGACCACGATCCTGCTCGCCCTAAGCTCGCTCTATGCGGCATCGGAATGGCGTCTCGCCCGGCACTACGACGTGCCGCTCGCGTCGCTTCACATCGCTCCTTCCACCGCTCTTGTGGCCGAGGGCGAGCGGCGCGCGCATATGTTCGGCTGCACCGGGTGCCACCACGAAGCCGGCAACGTGCTCTTCAAGGCGCCCGGCGTCGGACGGCTCGTCGCGCCAAATCTCACCCGGATGGCACCGCTCTATTCCGACGCCGAACTTGTGCGGCTTATCCGGCACGGCGTGAAGCGCGACGGCACCAGTGCGATCGCCATGCCCGCAGCCGCTTTCAGCGGGCTTTCCGATGAAGATATCGCTTCGATCATTTCCTGGCTGCGCGTCCGCCCGCGCCTCGTCGATGCGGAACCGTCAGCCACGCGATGGGGACCGCTCGGCTGGTTCGCCATCGTCTCAGAGCGAGTGCCCTTCAGCGCGGACCGCGCCCACGACGTCGCGCCGCCGCGTGAGCGCCCGCGCGCGACGCCGGCGAAGCAGGGTGAATATCTTGTCCAGAGCATTTGCAGCGATTGCCACAAGCTCAACGAGGAAAACGACAATGGCTGGGGCATGCACACGCCGCCGCTTCGCATGATGGGGCAAGCCTATTCGCTCACCGATTTTCAAACGCTGATGCGTACCGGAAAGGCCATGGGCAACCGCGAGGTCGGCGAGATGTCCCGCGTCGCGCGTGGCGACCTCGCCCATATGACGGACGGAGAGATCGAGGCGATCCACGCCTATCTCAACGCCTCAGAGGGCTCAGACCGTGTAGCCGCCGCGCCTCCGTCCGCATCGAACGGAAGATGACGCGAAAGCTGAATGTAAACCTCAGGCCACAAATACAGCGGCGGAACGGGGCCCGAGTTTTATCCCCGTTCCGTCGCGCATCACCGAGCCCAGTTTCAAAAGCTCCTCTTTCGGCGCTTGAGGCAGCCGCCATTCCGCCTCGTTACGACTGAGATTGAATACGCAGAGAAGACGCTCCCCGGAGGCGACGCGCTCGAAGGCGAGAATGGCGTCGCCCTCAGCTTCGAGGAAACGGATGTCGCCGTCGACCAGCGCCTCATGTGCCTTGCGTGTGGCAATGAGGTCACGAGCGAAGGCGAGGACGGAGGCATCGTCCTTCTGCTGCGCGTCCGCCGCGCGAACGCGGTGATAGTCGGGAATGGGAAGCCAGGGCGAGCCATTCGTGAACCCCGCTTCATGCGACGCCTCCTCCCAGGGCATGGGGGTGCGGCAGCCGTCGCGCCCCTTGCTGAATGGAAAATAGAGATCGCCCACCGGGTCCTGAATCCATTTCCGCTCGAGGTCGACTTCCGGCAATCCCAGTTCCTCGCCCTGATACATCAGAACCGTGCCCTTGAGCGTCATGAGCAGCGCGAGCTCGAGTTTGGCGAGCTGGTCGTCGCCCTGCCCGCCACCCCACCGGGTCACCGGCCGCACGATGTCATGGTTCGAAAATGTGACGCAGGGCCAGAGATGGTCGAGCGGCATCAGCAACTCGTCGAAATAGGTGCGGAAGACTTTTGGCTGGAAGGTCCAGTCTTCCAGAAAATCGAATGTGTAGCCCGTGTGAAGGCGCTCCATGCCGCCCGCATAGATGCCGAACATGGAGGGCTCTTCGGAGAATTCGCCAAAGGCCAACCGGTCGTCATATTCATCCATGACCTTGCGCACGCGCTTCATCGCCCATTCGTTCTCCGGCGTGTTCGCGTCGTAAATGTGCCTTTGAAGCCTCGGCGCATGGGCCCAGTTCGCAAAGGTGCGTTCCGCCATGGGCACCGGCGGATTGTCGCGCAGATGTTCGTCATGCACATAGGAATTGGCGACATCGAGACGGAAACCGTCGACGCCGCGGTCGAGCCAGAAGCGCAGCACATTCATGCAGGCGTCGACCACATCCGGATTGTGGAAGTTCAGCTTCGGCTGGCTCTTCAGGAATTTGTGAAAGTAATATTGCTGTCGCAGAGGATGCCACGACCATGCCGCGCCGCCGAAGGCCGCGAGCCAGTTGTTCGGCGGCGTGCCATCTTCCTTCGCTTCGGCCCAGACATACCAGTCCGCCTTCGCATTGTTGCGCGAGAGAAGACTTTCCTGAAACCAGACATGCTGATCGGACGTATGACTCAACACCTGATCCAGGATGAGCTTGAGACCGCGCGCATGCGTCTCCTTCACCAGCCGGTCGAAATCCGCCATCGTCCCCATTTCCGGCGCGATGCCGCAATAGTCCGATACGTCATAGCCAAAGTCCCGATTGGGCGAAGGGTAGATGGGCGAAAGCCAGATTGCATCGGCGCCGAGCGATGCCACATAGTCCAGCTTCCGCTCTATGCCTTTCAGATCTCCGATGCCGTCTCCGTCCGTGTCGAGAAAGCTGCGCGGATATATCTGATAGACGACCGCCCCTTGCCACCATGGCTTCTTGCCGGCTTCCGCACCCATGACGACGCTTCTCCCCATTCGCGTTGTTTCATGACACTCTATCCTCTCCCGGACGCATCGCAATCACCGGAGAAGAGGAAGATGGCGGATGAACGCATAGAGGTCGTCGGTGTCGATCATATCTATCTGACCGTGTCGGATTTCACCCGCGCCGAGCGGTTTTACGACACCGTTCTCGGCCTGCTCGACTTCCGCAAATCCGACCGCGAGATCGCGGGGGCGCCGCACCGGCACTATTTCAACAAAGTGGTTCAGATCACCATCCGTCCGGCCCGGGACGGATATCATCCTTACGATTCCTACAGCCCCGGCCTTCATCACCTCTGCTTGCAGGTAGGCACCCCGGCCGATGTCGACCGCTTCGCCGCCGCGCTGAAGGCCAGGGGGCTATCGACGAGCGTACCCGCCTTCCACAAGGAATATGCGGACGACTACTACGCCACATTCTTCGAAGACCCTGACGGGCTCCGCCACGAGGTGATGGCTCGTCGCGCGGGCCGCGATCTCATCGTCGAGCGGTGGGATGAACTCACGGACTTCCTGAACCCGGTTCAGAAGCTCAAGGCTTGAGCTAGTTCAGCATGGCGATCGGCGCGAGCGTCGGCCCGATCTCGCCATGGATGACGAGGTCGGCAATGGAGTCGAGATCCGTCGGTTCCCGGTTCAGGATAACGAGCCGCGCGCCATTGCGCTTGGCAATGATAGGAAAGCCCGCGGCGGGGAAAACCTGAAGCGACGAGCCGATGGCGATGAAAAGGTCGCAGGCGAGCGTCGCATCCTCCGCGCGGCGCATCTCACTCTCGGGCATAGCCTGGCCGAAGGAAATCGTGGCCGACTTGATGAAGCCGCCGCAGCTGCGGCATTCGGGGCATTCACCCGTCTCGTCGAACATCGCGCGCACATCTGCCAGCTCGTAGCGCTCGCCGCAATCGAGACACTTCGCATAGGTGCCGTTACCATGCAGCTCGATGATCTTCTCGGGCGGCACGCCGGAGTTCTGATGCAGATTGTCGATATTCTGCGTGATGACATGGGCGACGATGCCCATATCGACGAGCTTCGCGATGGCCATGTGCCCTTTGTTCGGGTCGGCCTGCTGCACTGTCTTGTCGATCTCGAATTTCCGCCGCCAGGCCTCGCGGCGAAGCTCCGCCGAGCGGAGGAAATCATTGAAATCGATCGGCGCCATCTTCGTCCAGAGCCCGCCGGGGCTTCTGAAATCGGGGATGCCGCTCTCCGTGCTGATGCCCGCGCCCGTGAACACGACGACGCGCGAAGCCTCGTCGATCATCCGCTTCAATTCGCTGTTCATCGCATCCTCAGCTTTGACCTTTGCCGGAGTTTCGTGAATCATGCCCCAAATCTTGGCAAAGCCAAGTCGAGCAGCAGGAAAGGCGCAAGCCCATGAAATATCTCCATACGATGGTGCGCGTCGGCGATCTCGACAAGTCGCTCGATTTCTATTGCGACAAGCTCGGCCTCGAAAACAAGGGCCGCTTCGACATCGAGGCGGGGCGTTTCACCCTCGTCTTCCTCGCCCCGCCCGGCCAGCCGGACGCACAGATTGAGCTGACGCATAACTGGGACCCGGAAGAACTGGGCGAGGGCCGCAATTTCGGCCATCTCGCCTATGAGGTCGACGACATCTATGCCTTTTGCGACCGGCTGATGAAGGCTGGCGTTACCATAAATCGCCCGCCCCGCGACGGACGCATGGCCTTCGTGCGCTCGCCCGACAACGTCTCCATCGAACTTCTGCAGAAAGGCGCACCGCTTCCCGCGCAGGAGCCCTGGGCTTCCATGCCGAATGTTGGGCATTGGTAATCCCGCACATCTGGCGAGGCGCGCCGCGCGGGTATAAGCTTGCATCCATGAGCAAGTTCACGCGACATCTCCTCGCCGGTCTTGCCGGTTCGCTGCTGGCGCTTTGCGGCAGCGCGGCCATGGCCGGCGGTCTCACCGTTGGCGACGCCCTCTCGACGGGTCCGTTCATCAACAAGCGCACGCCCATGTTCGTCGGCGAAGGCCCCTTCGATGGCGATCCGCCGCCGCCCGGTCATCCCTGCAGCAAGGTCGTGCGCGACGGCCCGACCGGCGACGGTCGCATGGCGCATTGGAGCGCCTTGCGTTGCTACGACGCCACCGGGCATCCCTACATCGTCCGTGGCAGCGAGCGCATCGAAAGCTTTTATTGATCGCGCCTATTTCGAGAGCGGCAGCGTCAGCTCCACACGGTAGCCGGGCGCGAGTTCCGTTCTTTCGATATTGCCGCTGATCTGACGCGCCAGAGCATTGACGAGGCGCGAGCCCAGTCCGTTGTGTCCCGGCTTGCACAGGCCCGCGCCCTCATCCTCAATCGTGAGCTTCAGCACTTCGGCTCCAGTGCGCAGGCCGATGCGGACGGGGCCTGCCCCGCCCGAATAGGCATGCTTCAGCACGTTGACAACGAGTTCATTGACGATAAGCGCCAGCGGCACGGCAATGTCGACAGGCAGCTCAAGAGCATCCGCATCGACCTCGATATTCCAGCGCACGCTGCCGTTGTTCGCCGATGAGGCGATGTCTGCACAGAGGTCGCGCAGATAGAGGCTCATCTCGACCGCCGTATGGTTTTCGGTGCGATAGAGGCGATCATGAATCGAGGTGATCGCCGCAACGCGCGACGCAGCCGATTCAAGATGCGCTCTTATGCGCTCGTCATTCGCGGCCGTCGCCTGAAGGTTCAGTATGCTGACGACGAGTTGCAGGCTGTTCCTGATCCGGTGATTGACCTCCCGGAAGAGAAGATCCTTCTGGATGAGCTTTCCTTCGCGCTCGGCAAGGGCGCGTTCCAGCGCCATCTCGCGCTCGCAGCGAATGGGCCCCGTAATGTCGCCGAGTTTGAGAATGATGAGTGAGACACACCCGTCCGCGCCGATGACCGGCTCGATGACGGGATTCCAGTAGCGCTCCTCGACGCCTCCGCCATCTTCCTCTGGCAGGGCGATTTCATGTTTCCCGGCGGCCATGACTTCCGCCTGCCCCGTCTCGAGCACGCGCCGGAGCGCGCGGCGTACCGCGCGAAACGTCGCAGCGAGTTCGACGCTCGCATTGCCAGGCAACAATTCGACGAATGGTTTCCCGATCACGTCGCCGCGCGCCGCGCGCATAAGTGCGAGTTGCCGGTCGCTCGCGGCGAGAACAGTGAAACGCCCCTCCGCGCTCAGCAGCAGACAGGCATCGGGCAATGCCTTGAAGACGGCGCCAAAATCAACGGCCATATGTGGCTTCCGTTGGCGGAGTTTCTTTTGATATTTGCCTCGGGTCGTCTTTCTCTCGCGGTCAGCATGCCACCATTGCGGCGGATGCAGCAAGCGAGCGGACTAGAGCTCGAAATGGCGCGGCAGGTCGGCGAGCAGCGGGTGCTTGCGGTCCTTGTCCGAAAGAACGGGCTCCGTGGACCCAAGCTGCCAGTCGATGCCGAGCGCGGGGTCGTTCCACAAGAGACCGCCATCATTCGCAGCCGAATAGAAATTCGAGACCTTGTAGAAAACCTCCGTTTCAGGCTCCAGCGTCACCAGCCCATGCGCAAAGCCGATGGGCACCAGAAGCTGCAGGCCATTCGCGGCGCTAAGCACCGCCTTATCATGCTCGCCAAAGGTCGGGGAGCCGTGGCGGATATCGACCACCACATCGAGGATGCTGCCCCGGAGAACCCGGACGAGCTTGTCTTGAGCGAAAGGATGCGTCTGGAAGTGAAGTCCGCGGACCGTGCCCTTGTCGGCCGAGCGCGACTGGTTGTCCTGCACGAAGGCAATGTCGATGCCCACTTCGGCAAAGGCGCGCTGACTGTAGGTTTCCGAGAAGAAGCCCCGCGCGTCTTCGAAGCGCCGCGCCTCGATGAGCTTCACATCCGGGAAGCGGCCGAGTTGCGTCACCTTGATGCCGGACATGATTTTCCCCGCTCCCAATTCACGAAAGCCGGTCGAGAATATCGTCTGGGGAATGCTGCCATCCGGCCGCTGCAGCATGGTACGCCCTAGGGGAGTCGAACCCCTCTTTCCAGAATGAAAATCTGGCGTCCTAACCGATAGACGAAGGGCGCATATGCGCTTATGGCCCCGGAGGACCGGCGCGGCCTGTGATGACCGCTGGCGGGGCTTATAAGGGGATAATTCTGCCCTGACAAGTGCATGTCGCAACGAAGTTTCAGGGCGTCGCGTCTCTCGTCAAAACGGCGTCCTCGATATTGAACTGGACGTCGTGGCGGCCCCGCCAGTCGTCGGCCTTGAGGCGGCCCGCGACATGGATCGAGCCGGTCCCACGGTCCAGCAAAGCCTTGCCGAGCGGCGTTTCCGCGGCCCTGAAGGCGATCGCCTTGAGGCGCGCACCGTCCTCTCCCGCGAGGGTGCAGCGCACATGGGCCCCTCCCACGAGGTCCACATGGGCAATCCGCATGGCGGGCAGCGCGAAGCGCGGTTCCGGGTTCCCCGCGCCATAAGGGCCCGCCTGCTCCAGAAGGTCATAAAGCGCCCGATTGGCGCCCCGGGCGCTCAACGCGCCATCGAGCCGCAAGGCCTTCGATTCGGAGGCGGTCAGCACATCTTCCGCCAACCGGGCCTCCAGGAACTCGGCGAGGCCTTCCAGCTTGTCCTCGCGGACGGTGAGCCCCGCCGCCATGGCATGACCGCCGCCATTAACGAGGAAGCCCGATTCGAGCGCCGCCGTGACGGCGCGGCCGAGATCGACTCCCTGGATGGAGCGGCCCGAGCCCTTGCCCTCCCCCTTTCCGTCCAGCGCCACGACGATGGCCGGACGCTCATAGCGTTCCTTGAGGCGGGCGGCCACGATGCCGATGACGCCGGGGTGCCAGCCCTTCGATGCCGCAAGGATGACCGGCGGGGGCGCATTGCGGCGGCTGGCGCCGAGCGCCATGTCCACCTGTGCCAGCGCCTCTTCGAGCACCTGCGCCTCGATGGCCTGACGCTCCTTGTTCAGCCGGTCGAGTTCCCCGGCAATCGCCGCCGCTTCGTCGGCGTCGGAAGTCGTCAGCAGCCGCGCGCCGAGATCGGCGCGGCCGACGCGGCCGCCCGCATTGACGCGCGGGCCCAGCAGAAAGCCGAGATGATAGGCCGCTGGCGTGCCCTCGAGCCTCGATACATCGGCCAAAGCCTTGAGGCCGACATTGCCGCGCCGCGCCAGCACGCGCAGCCCCTGCGCGACATAGGCGCGATTGAGGCCGACAAGCGGCACGACATCGCAGACAGTCCCGAGCGCGACGAGATCGAGCAACGCAAGAAGATCGGGCTCGTCATGCGTTGCATACCATCCGCCGTCGCGCAGCGCGCGATTAATGGCAACGAGGAAAAGAAAAGCGACGCCAACGGCGGCGAGCGTTCCCTGCCCACTCGTATCGTCAAGCCGGTTCGGATTGACCAGCGCCAGCGCGGGCGGAAGCGCAGGCTCCGCCTGATGATGGTCGATGACGATGATTTCGATGCAAGCGTCAGCGGCAAGGCCGAGAACCTTATGCGCCATGGTCCCGCAATCGACGGTGACCACAAGCTTGTAGCCATCCTCCCGCAGCTCCATCAGCGCGGGTGCGTTGGGGCCGTAGCCCTCGCGGATTCGGTCGGGAATATAGATGCGGATATCGTGGCCGACGGCCTTGAAGAAGCGTTTGAGCAGCGCGCTCGACGTCGCTCCGTCCACGTCATAATCGCCGAAGACGGCGACCTTCTCGCCGCGCATGATCGCCTCCGCGACGCGGCGCGCGGCGGCGTCCATGTCGAGCAGCGACGAGGGATCTGGAAGAAGGTTCTTCAGGCTGGGGTTCAGATAGGCCGCGCAATCT
>JAJXZC010000452.1 GCA_021780275.1 Pseudomonadota bacterium | reverse complement strand
CCTCGACCTGCCCGCGCGGCACGGCCTGCAATCCGCCGCGCACGACCTCCGCCATATAGGCGGACGAGAAGAGCGCGACACCGATGAGGCAGCGCAGCAGATTGTCGAGCGTCATGCCTTCGGGCAGAAAGAACGGCATCATCACGCTCGCCATGAAGAGGACGGTGACGAGCGGCACGCCGCGCCAGAATTCGATGAAGACGATCGAGAGCATGCGGATCGCCGGCAGCTCCGAACGGCGCCCGAGCGCGAGCAGGATGCCGAGCGGGAACGAGGCGACGATGCCCGTCACCGCGACGACAAGCGTCACCAGAAGCCCTCCCCACATGCCGGTGTCGACGCCGGCAAGGCCCGGCCGGTCGCCCGCCAGCAGCACGATGGCGATCATCGGATATACGACGACAAGGAAAATTGCGTTCCAGCGCTTGGCGGGCAGAGCTGGAATGAGCATGGGCGCAAGGCCCGCTACGCCGAGCATGAAAGTCGCGACGACGCGCCAGCGCTCTTCCACGGGGTAGCGGCCGAAGATGAACTGATCGAGATTGGCCGAGATGAAGGCCCAGCAGGCGCCCTTGCCGGGGCCGAGGCAGGCTTCGCGGTTCTCGCCCGTCCAGACGGCATGAACGATCGCCCAGTCGAAGAAAGGTGGAACGGCGATCCAGATCAGATAAAGCGCGAGCACGGTCAGCGCGCTGTTCCACCAATTGGAAAAGAGGTTGCGCCGGAGCCAGCGCAGCGCGCCGTCGATGCTTCTGGCGGGTATCGCGGGGCGCGCGGCCATGTCAGCGCTCCACCAGCGCGACGCGCGCATTGTAGAGGTTCATGGCGTAGGACGTTGCAAGGCTGATCGCCAGATAGACCGCCATGGTGATCGAGATGACTTCGATCGCCTGTCCCGTCTGGTTGAGCACGGTGCCCGCGAAGACGGAAACGAGATCGGGATAGGCAATGGCGACCGCGAGCGAGGAATTCTTCGTGAGATTGAGGATCTGGCTCGTCAGCGGCGGGATGATCACCCGCAGCGCCTGAGGAATGATGACGAGGCGCAGCGTCTGGCCGCCGGTGAGGCCGAGCGCATGGGCGGCTTCGGACTGCCCCCTGCTCACCGACTGAATGCCGGCGCGCACGATCTCGGCGATGAAGGCGGCTGTGTAGAGCGAGAGGCCGAGCAACAGGGCGACGAATTCCGGCAGCAGGCGAAGACCGCCTTCGAAATCGAATGTGCCGAGCTTCGCGGGGGCCAGCAGCAGCGGGGCGCCCGTAATCGCCCAAACGATCGCGGGGAGGCCGACGATGATAACAGCGTTAACACGCGCGATCGGGAACATCGTTCCCGTTCGAATCTGGCGCGCATGTGCCCAACGACGGAGGCCCCATGCGCCCAGGAGGGCGATGGCGAGCGCGACGAAAAAGATCGCGGTGGAAGAGGTCGTCTCGAGCGCGGGAAGGATCACGCCGCGATTGTTGACCCAGACGTTCGGCAACAACGTCAGGCTGCGTGCCGGACCGGGCAATGGCCGCAGGATTGCGAAGTACCAGAAGAAGAGTTGCAGGAGCAGCGGCACATTCCGGAGCGTTTCGACATAGACGGCGGCAAGCTTCGCGACGAGCCAGTTCGATGAAAGTCGCGCGACGCCGATGACGAAGCCGATAAATATCGCGATCACCGTGCCGATGCTCGCGACGGTCAGCGTATTCAAAAGTCCGACCAGAAAGGCGCGGCCATAGGACGATTCTTCCGAATAGGAGATCATCGACTGAATGATGCTGAAGCCCGCCGTTCGGTCGAGAAATCCGAAACCCGTCGCGATGTGCTGACGTTCGAGGTTCGCATGCGCGGTCGATGCGAGGTACCAGAGCGCGACGGCGACGAAGGCCAGCGCGGCAATCTGAAAAGCGGCGCCCCGGGTCCGGGGATTTGTCCAGGACCAGACGCTCACGCGTTGCCTTGTGTCGGGTTTTCCTGTCACGCCACCTCCAGCCTTCAGCGAACGGGTGGCGCGTACATCAGGCCGCCGTTCGACCACAATGCGTTCAGTCCGCGCGGGATGGCGAGCGGCGTATTCGGGCCGACATTACGGTCGTACATCTCGCCGTAATTGCCGACGGCGCGGATGGCGTCCGCCGCCCATTCATCGGACAATCCAAGCGTCCCGCCAAAGGCCCCTTCCGTGCCGAGCAGGCGCTTGATGCCCGGATTGTCGCTTTTCATCATCTGGTCGACATTGGCCGATGTCACGCCAAGGTCTTCGGCATTGACGAGCGCGAAGAGCGTCCATCGCACAATGTCCTCCCACTGGGCGTCGCCCTGGCGGACGGCGGGGCCAAGCGGCTCCTTGGAGATGATTTCCGGCAGGACGATATGCGCGTCGGGGTCCTTCAATTGCAGACGCTGGGCATGGAGCCCCGAAGCATCCGTCGTGTAGGCGTCGCAGCGGCCGCCATCATAGGCGCTGAGAGACTCCTCGTTCTTCTCGAAGGAGAGAATCTTGTAGGTCATCTTCCGGCTGCGGAAATAGTCGGCGAGATTGAGTTCCGTGGTGGTGCCGGTCTGGGTGCAGATCGTCGCGCCGTTGAGCTGGGCGGCGCCGGTGATGCCCGACGCCTTCTTCACCATGAAGCCCTGCCCATCGTAATAGATGATCCCGGCGAAATTGAATCCGAGAGAAGTGTCTCGCGACATGGTCCATGTCGTGTTGCGCGACAGGAGGTCGATCTCGCCCGATTGCAGCGCCGTGAAGCGGTCCTTGGCGCTGAGGGGCCGGAATTTGACTTTGGCCGGATCGCCGAAGATCGCCGCCGCCACCGCACGGCAGAAATCGACGTCTATGCCGGACCAGTTGCCCTTTTCATCCGGGTTCGAAAAGCCCGGCAGGCCCTGGCTCACGCCGCATTTGAGATAGCCGCGCGCACGGACCTTGTCGAGGGTGGCGGCCGCCTGAGCCGCCGGCGCGCCAGCGTTCTCCGTCCGGTTCTGCGCCGCCTGCGGTGTCGAGGGTGCCGGACCGGGAAGAAAGAAATAGAGGAGCCCCGCTCCGATCAGGAGCCCGAAGAGAAAAGGCGCCACGCGGGTCTGAAAGGTATTTCGTCTGGCCCCACGGAAAGTGTGTGGTGAGCCTCCTCCCCGTGTGGAAGTTTGATTCTGCAATTTTAATCAAGCAAATTTGGTGCGCAACCCGTTCCTT
>JAJXZC010000362.1 GCA_021780275.1 Pseudomonadota bacterium | reverse complement strand
CCCTATACTCCTAATCAAGGCCGATGCGCAAGGAGGCGGCGATGACCATCGGCCCGATGCCGCCGGAAACCACCGCCATGGCGGCGAGAAAATCCCGCGCCGCCGCGTAAGACAGACCGTTTTGCGCCATATCGACCATGGTCAGGCCGAAGAGGAGAATAGGCGTCGCCAGAGGCAGGGTGATGAGAATCAGCAGCGTGCCGCCCTGTTTCAGCCCCGCGGCCAGCGCGGCGGCGAGGCCGCCCAGCACAAGCAGCGTCGGCGTGCCGAGCAATAAGGACAAGGTGAGTACGGAAAGCGTGTCCGGCGGCATGGCGTACCAGAGGCCGATCAGCGGCAGGCAGATGAACATCGGCAGGATATAGGCGACCCAGTGCGCCAGCATCTTCGCGGCGACGAGCAGCGGGAGCGGCTGCTTTGCCGTCATCAGCTGCTCCATGAAGCCGTCTTCGGCGTCTTCGCGAAAGAGATTGCCGAGCGACAGGAGAACAGACAAAAGCGTCGTGATCCACAGCGCCGCGGGCGCGAGCAAGGGCACGGCATGGTTGGCGAAAGCGAGCGGAAAAAGGCTCGACACCAGCAGGAAAAAGAACAACGGCAGGGCGACGTCGCGCCGCTGGCGGAACAGCACCCTGAGGCAGAAGAAGAAATAGCGCCGGATGGTGAAGCCGCCGTTGTTCATGACATCACCAGTTCGCGCAGGATGGATTTGTCCAAATCGAGCCGGTCGTGCGTGGCGACAATGGCCGCGCCGCCGCGCCGCGCATGTTGCGCGAGCAGTTCCGCGACGGTTGCGCGCGCCTTGTCGTCGAGCGCGGTGAAAGGCTCGTCAAGCAGCCAGACGGCCGCGCCGCTCAGGAGCACGCGGGCGAGCGCGGTTTTGCGCTGCTGCCCCGCCGACAGCATATAGCAGGGTTTCCTGTGGTGGGCGCGCTCAAGCCCGAGTCGCTCCAGCGCGGCGGCGCATTCTTTTTTGTCCGGCGCATAGAGCGAAAGGTTTTCAAGCGGCGAAAGCTCCGCCTTGATGCCGTTTCTATGGCCGAGGACGGCGATCCGCGCTTCTTGCGCCCATGCCACATGGCCGTATTCGCACGATTTCGTGCCGGCGAGCAGGCGCAGCAGCGTCGTCTTGCCGCTGCCGTTGCGGCCGGTGACTTGCAATATCTCGCCCATGGCGAGCGTGAAGGACAGGCCGGAAAAGATATCCGCCGCGCCGTAGCCGCAGGCGATGTCTTCCACTTTCAATGCAGGCTGGCTGGTCACGGACGCTGAACTCCGGGTGTGCGGGCGGGCTGAAGGCGTTAATATGGTGAAAATAGAGAGAAGTTTCAAGGGGTATGGGCGCATCATGGCCGAGTCGCCGCGCGCGACTTCTTTTTTTCACGATTCGCGGGCATCTCCGCCGCCGCGGGCGATCTTTTCTTTCGCATACAGCACGAAAAACGTCGTTTTTATGCGCGCGCCGCGATTATTCGCCGTGACGGCGCGGCTTTCTTCCAGAAATTGATTTTCGTCAAGAAACCCGACCCCATGCGGGCATAAAAAGAGGGTAAGAGACAAAAACAAATTCAAACCCAAACCCGATCAAATCAACAGATCAAACCAAACAAAGGAGAACTCAAATGAAAAAAACGTATTTTATGACAGCGGCCTGTCTCGCGCTCGGCGCCTGCGTGGCTTTTGCCTCCACCGCTTCGGCCAAGACGGTTGAAGTGCAGGAGCTGAACCAGGGCCCCAATGGCCAGTCGATGGTCTTCTCGCCGATGGTCGTGCATATCAATCCGGGCGACAGCGTGCACTTCGTCGCCACCGACAAGGGTCACGGCATCGCGCAAATCGACGGCATGCTGCCGAAAGGCGCGACGCCCATCGCCGGTGCGGACAACGTCGATCACACCATCAAGTTCACCAAAGACGGCGTCTACGGCTATAAATGCCTCGCACACTATGGCATGGGCATGGTCGGCCTGATCGTCGTCGGCAAGCCCGTCAACGAAGCGGCCGCGAAGGAAGCGATGAACGGCGCGCCGTTCTTCGCCAAGAACAGACTGGAGAAAGCCTTCGCGGAACTGAACAAATAAGCACCTGTTATCTTGACCGTCAAAAACAAGTTTTGTAGGTTATTGCTCAAAGCAATAACCTGCAAAACGCATAAAACCCAAAGATCCGGAGATCATCAACCACAAGAAAGGCACTGCCATGAAAGCTTCATCAACAAAAACAGCGCGTCCGGCGCATAAGAAATCGATCCGCGCCGCGCTGGCCGTCACGGCCATTCCGTTCGCGTCGGTGCTTGTCCTTCTGCCGACGCCGGCGCACGCGCTGCCGGCCTTCGCCCGTCAGACGGGGCAGGCCTGCGACATGTGCCATGTCGGCGGTTTCGGACCGCAACTCACCGCCTATGGCCGCGAGTTCAAGCTCAACGGCTATACGTGGGGCGACGTCAAGAACAAGCTGGAAAACTTCAGCGCGATGATTTTCGGCGGCATGGAGAATACCAGCAAGGATTTGACCGCGGCGCAGCAGACGACGCACTTCGGCGCAAACAACAACTGGGCGGTCGACCAGATCTCGCTCTTTTACGGCGGCAAGATCACAGGCAACCTCGGCGCCTTCGCGCAAGCGACCTATAACGGCACGGCTGATTCCTACGGCTGGGACAATGCCGATATCCGCTACGTCCGCGACACGATGCTGGCCGGCAAGCCGCTCGTTTACGGCGTGGATCTCAACAACAACCCGACCGTGCAGGACTTGTGGCAGTCCACGCCCGCCTGGGGCTTTCCTTATGTTTCGAGCAACCTCGCCCCGGGGCCGGATTACACGCCCTATCTTGGCGGCGATGGCATGGCGCAGACGGTCGGCGGCCTCGGCGTCTACGGTATGTGGAACGATTCCATCTATGCCGAGCTGACCGGCTACATGGCGTTGCCGGACAACTTCCAGCGCACGGTCGGCAACACGGTTTCGGGCGCGGATCACCTCTCGGGCGTCAACCCCTACTGGCGTCTTGCGTATCAGAAGACGATCGGGCCGAATTACTTCTCCGTCGGCACCTACGGCATGGACGCCAAGCGTTACCCGAGCGACGTCCGTCAGGACGGCACGGACACCTTCCTCGATACGGCGGTGGACGCGACCTACCAGTACACCACGCCGGACATGAACAATATCTTCTCGTTCTACGGG
>JAJXZC010000419.1 GCA_021780275.1 Pseudomonadota bacterium | reverse complement strand
TCGGTTAGCTCCTGATTCAGTTTCTACTTTCGTCATGGTCGGGTTTGGTCCGACCGTCTACATCTTGAGTTCAGCGGGTTTGGCAAAGACGTGGATACGCGGGTCAAGCCCGCGCATGACGGATGTTGTTAGTCTGGCTGTTCCAGCAACGCCTGCAATCCCTCCCGGTAGGTGGGGTCGCGGAGCGTGACGCCCAGCTCTTCGCGGATGCGTTTGTTGGAGACGCGTTTCGACTCTGCATAGAAGCTTTTTGCCATGGGCGAAAGGTCAGCTTCTTCGAAGGGGATTTCGGGGGGTGGAGTCAGGCCGAGGAGTTCGGCGGCGTAGGTGACGACCTCCTGCGGTGGGGCGGGTTCGTTGTCGCAGACGTTGTAGGCTGTGCCGGGTGCGGGATGCGCGATGGAGGCGGCAAGGACGTTGGCGATGTCTTCAACATGGATGCGGGAAAAGACCTGACCTTCCTTGATGATCCGCTTGGCCGTGCCGGCACGGAGTGTATCGAGCTGGTTTCGACCGGGGCCGTAGATGCCGGCGAGGCGGAAGATGTGAAGCGGCAGGTCGAGGGCGGCCCATTGTTCTTCGGCTTCGAGACGGCGGCGACCGCGCGCGGCCGAGGGGGCGAGCGGTGACGCTTCATCAACCCAGTCGCCGCCACGATCGCCATAGACGCCTGTGGTGGAAAGATAGCCGACCCATTGAAGCGGCAGCGCCTGCAGCGAATTACCGAGGCCGCGGGCGACGGGGTCGCCGTTTTCATCCGGTGGAATGGAAAGAAGAAGATGCGTCGTGCCTTCCAGTGCGGTGGAATCGAGCGCGTGGTCAGGCCCATAAACGAAGGCCTCGATGCCTTCGTCGCGAAGGGCCGCCGCCTTCTCCTCGCTGCGGCAGGTGCCTGCGACGGCAAAGCCCTCGTCGCGCAAGACGCGGGCAAGCGCCAACGCCGAGAACCCGAGCCCAAAACAAAACAAACGTTTGGAAGCAAGACGAGCTGACACCTGGGAGAGGACCTTTCGGTAAATTAACGCTCAACTTCAAAATAGCGCATGGCGGCGCTTGCCAAGGCGGGGCGACTGTCGGAGTTTAGCGCCCATGAAAACGAACAAACAGCTTCTTGTCATTGCGCTCGGCAGCCTGCTGATCGCTTCCGCGTCATTTGCCCATGCTTCCGACCGCGTGTCCTCGGACAGCGTGACATTCGCAAAGCCCGAGGCCAAAAAGCCAGCAGCGAAAAAAGAAGAAAAGGTCGAAAAGACCGAGGCGGGCGACAAGGCGGAGACAAATCCGGATCATGATTACGACAAATGTCTGTCGCTGATCGATAGCGATCCGAACGACGCGCTCGACTATGCGCAGGCCTGGCAATCATCGACCAAGGCAATTTCGCTGGCGGCGCGCCATTGCGCGGCGCTCGCCATGTCGGCACTCGGACGGTTTCAAGACTCTGCGATCCTCTTGAGCGAAGTGGCGATCGCCATGGACAACAAGCCGAACGAAGTGCCGAAGGAGGCACGCGCAGAAGCCTATGCGCAGGTGGCGAATGCCTGGACGCTCGCCAAGGACAACAAGAAGGCGCTGGCCGCCATCGATCAGGCGCTGGCGCTGGACCCCGATGCCGACTACGTGATGATGCGCGCGAACATCCACGCGCTGGCGAAGAACTGGGACGCGGTGCGGGTCGACACGGGCAAGGTGCTTGCCGAATTGCCGACGGATGCCGATGCGCTGGCGCTCCGGGCAACCGCCTATCGCAATCTCGGTGCGCCGCAAGCGGCACTGGAAGACGCCAATCGCGCTATCGAAATTGCGCCGCATAATCTGACGGCGCTGCTCGAACGCGGACGCACGAAGGCAGCGCTCCACGACATGACGGGCGCGCGCGCTGACTGGCAGCAGGTGGTGGCGATCGCCAGGCAGACGGGCCAGGAAAAGGGTGCGCAGGCCGTGGCGGCGCAGGAATTTCTGGATCTGGACAAAGCGCCGGAGGGCGCGGCGGGGAAATAAGGCTCCGTTTTTTTGAACTCGCTTTCAAGAAATGCTGTGTCACCCCGCGACTTGATCGCGGAGTCCATTGGCGTCGATGCTTGCGGAACGGGTGCATGGGGCCCGGGATCAAGTCCCGGGACGACAGTTGTCGTAGGTGCAGGGCATTGCGACACTTTCTGCTGTCATCCCGGCCTCGTCCCGGGGCGACA
Source organism: Pseudomonadota bacterium (assembly GCA_021780275.1). The sequence continues at coordinate 1,006 of JAJXZC010000419.1, read as the reverse complement.
TTCTTTTATTTGGAAACGAATTGCCACTCGGCTTTGACGGCTTCATCTTCTTCGTGCGCAAGCGCGGCGGCGGCCATCGCACGTGCGTCGTCGGGTGCGAGTTCGCCCAGCGCCCAGACGGCCATGGCGCGCACGACGGGTGCGGGATCAGCGAGAAGATCGCGCACGAGAGGCAGCAGGCTAACGTTACCTGAATTGCCGATTGCGATGAGGACATTGCGGGTGAAGCGGTCGCGGCCGATGCGCTTGACGGGCGAGCCGGAGAAATGGGCGCGGAAGGAAGCGTCGTCGAATTGCGCCAGCGAGGCGAGCGTCGGAGCGATGAGATCGTCGCGCGGGCGGAGCGCCATTTCGGAGGCGCTTTGGGCAAACTTGTTCCAGGGGCAGACGGCAAGGCAATCGTCGCAGCCGTAGATGCGATTGCCGATGGCTTTGCGGAACTCGCGCGTAATGTGTGTCTTGTTCTCGATGGTGAGATAGGAAATGCAGCGCCGCGCGTCGAGCTGATAGGGCGCGGGAAAGGCTTTTGTCGGGCAGACATCGAGGCAGGCATGACAGGCACCGCAATGATCGGGCTCGGGCGCGTCGGCTTCGAGGTCGAGCGTGGTGAAGATCGAACCGAGGAAGAGCCAGGAGCCGAAGGTGCGCGAGACGAGATTGGTGTGCTTGCCCTGCCAGCCGAGACCGGCGGCGGCGGCCAATGGCTTTTCCATGACCGGCGCGGTGTCGACGAAAACCTTTACCTCGGCGCCCGATTGCTCGACGAGCCAGCGGGCGACCTGCTTCAGGCGCGATTTGACGAGATCGTGATAGTCACGGTGACGGGCGTAGACGGAGATGACGCCTTCGGAGGTTCGCGTCAGCCGCGCCATGGGATCATCATCGGGGCCATAGTTCATGCCGAGCATGATGACGCTCTTGACATCGGGCCAGAGCGTCAGGGCTTCGGCGCGTCGGGCCTCCGTTTCTTCCATCCAGACCATGTCGCCGTGGCGGCCTTCGGCCA
>JAJXZC010000790.1 GCA_021780275.1 Pseudomonadota bacterium | reverse complement strand
GGATTCAAGCTTGTAGTTCTGGCCCTTCGGGTAATAACTGCCGTCGTCGACGCCGATCTCCGTCTCAATGAGCGCGTTGAGCTTGTCGTTCAGTGACAGAATTAGCGCCTGATGGGCGTCGGAATCCGCAGCGAGATTCGCCATCTCGTCCGGGTCGTCCTGTGTATCGTAGAGTTCAAGCTGATTGTGCGCGAGAAGCGTGTCCCAGTCGCGCGGCGTGTGATGTTCCGAGGGCTTGAAGTAACGGGCGAATTTGTATCGCCCGTCATTGACGCCGCGATAACAGGCATAATCGTCGAGCGAGATGCCCCTGGATAGAACCGCACTTTCCTCCGGGGTGAATTCGCCTCTCGCCTGACCCCGGAAGAAGGCTTCTACAAAGGCGACGTCCCAGGCGAGCGTCGTCGTGTAGTCGAGAAGGCTGCCGCGCACGTCGCGCTCGGACGTGCCGCCTTCGAGAGCGGAGAGGAGCGATACACCCTTGAGCGCGGGCCAGCGCGCCTCGACCTCGCCGCGCGGCAAGCCAAGCATGTCGAGAATGGTCGGCGCGATATCGATCGAGGTCGCGAGCGCATCGGTTTCGACGGGCCCCTTCATGTCTGGATGGTTGACGAAGAAGGAGACGCGGACGACCTCCTTGTACATACTCGCGCCCTTCTGGCGCATGCCATGCGCACCTGCCATCTCGCCATGGTCCGAGGTGAAGATGATGATGGTGCGATCGGCCTCGCCGGACCTTGCGAGCGCGTCGAGAACCACATCGATATTGCGGTCTACGTCGCGGATGCAGTTGTAATAATAGTTGCGGTGGTTGAGCCAGCCGGCCTCGTTTTCCTTCGGCAGGAAGCCGTACATGATGTCGGCGAGCTTGAGGTCGCGGCGATGAGCAACGGGCTTTGATTCGAGATTGTCGACAAAGCTCTTCGGCAGATCGAGATCGAGGCGTTCATCATAGAGGGGCGAGGCGGGCGCGGGGAGCAGCGGCGCGACGCGTACCGGGTCGAGCCGTTCCCTAGCCATGGTGCCGGTTGCGTCATAGAACATGATGTCGTGCGGATTGATGAAATTCACCGCCAGGAACCAGGGCTTGCCATCCTCCTTGCTGCCATTCATGCCGAGAAGCCAGTTCGCGGCGTCGGCGGCGATCGATGCATCGTGCTTGAAGCCATCCCAGACGATCCCATGATGGTCGCCGTCATGGTTGAAATCGGAGAAACCCCAAGGTTCGAGGGCGCGGCTCGTTTCCGGGAAGCGCCCGCTGTGAAAATCGATGCCGTGATTGATGTTCGACAGGTGCCACTTGCCCTTGTAGGCCGTCCGGTAGCCGAGTTCGCGCAGCATGGTGCCGAGCGTCGGCATTGTGCGGGGAACCTCCGGGTTCGGGGGCACGTTCGGGTTCGTGAACATGCCCGTGAACTGGGTGTGCTGGCCGGTGTAGATCACCGAACGCGACGGACCACAGGGTGTCGTGTTGACCTGAAAGTTTCGGAACGCGACAGCGCCTTCGCGCAGACGGTCGTGGCCCTTCAGCGAAAGATTGGAGGGCATGTCCATGAAGGACTGCTCCTGATCGGTGGTGATCAGAAGAATGTTATAGGGCTTCATGGAGCGCTCTCCCTGTTCTCGTTCCGTCCGTCTTGTCGGACAGCCTCGGCCGAACGATGTCGCCTGGTGGCGCGAAGCTTAACCCTCAACGACGTGACGTTCAGTCAGAGGGAAGCCGGCGCGGCCGGCCCTATCTTTCTGTCAGCTTGAACTCGATGCGGCGGTTGCGCTTCATCGCGTCAGGCGTTCCGCTCGTGTCGAGCGGCTGGAATTCGCCGAACCCCGCCGCGACGAGGTGGTTGGGCGCCACGCCTTCCTTCGCCATGAAATTGACGACCGCAATGGCCCGCGCGCTGGAGAGATACCAGTTCGAGGGAAATTGCGCGGTGTGGATCGGGTTGACGTCCGTGTGCCCGTCGATGCGGAGGACCCATGGAATGTCCGAGGGAATTTCCGAGGATATCTGCTTCACCGCGTCCGCGATCTTGCGAAGCTGATCGACGCCGGAGGGATTGAGTTCGGCAGAGCCTGAGTCGAAGAAAATTTCCGACTGAATGACGAAACGGTCGCCGACGATTTCGATGTCCGATCTGTTGCCGAGAATTTCACGCAGGCGCCCGAAGAATTCGGAGCGATATTTCGCAAGCTCCTGCACCTTCTGGGCGAGCGCCGCATTGAGCCGGCGGCCGAGATCGGCAATTTGCGCCTGGGACTCCTTGTCGCGCTTTTCCGATGCGTTGAGGGCTTCTTCCAGCGCCGCGAGCTGGCGGCGCATCGCCGCAATCTGCTGGTTCAGAAGCTCGACTTGCGCCAGCGCCTGATTGGAAATGTCCTTTTGCTTCGAAAGCTCGTCCTGAAGCACGGCGACTTGCGCGCCGGCGCCTGCCTGCGCGCCGAGCTTTTCCTTCTCCGCGTTCGCGGCGGCAAGCGACGCTTGCAGGCTCGAGATGTTCAGTTGCAGATCGGCCTTTTCCTGCTTTACCAGCGCGAGCTGGCTCACCAGTTCTGCGATCTGGTTTCTCAGGTTCTCGAGTGCCGTGTCCTTGCTCGATACGAGCTGCGACAGGAAGAATTGCGTCAGCATGAAAATGGTGAGCAGGAAGATGAGCACCAGCAACAGGCTCGACATGGCGTCGACGAAGCCCGGCCAGTAATCCGCGCTCGGGGCGCGGCCGCGTATGCGTCTGTTCGCCGGCGCCATTTGCCGCTCCCGCCTATTTCTTCACGTCGAGGCTGACGGCCAGCCGTTCGAGCACGGGCGCAAGCGCTTCCTGATTTTCGGCCAGCTTGCGGACCATCTGCTGTTCCTGCCGGAGCTGTTCGGTGAGCGCCTGCACCTGTCCGGCAAGCGCCATGAGCGGCGCGTTGCTGCCGCTGCCGCTGGTGAGCGCCTGCTCGATGCGTTCGAGCCGTTTCGCCGTATCGAGCATGCCGGGGCCGCGCTCCATCTCGCCGGAAATGTCGGTGACGGTGGAGAGCCATTCCTCCAGCTCGTTATAGAAGCGGTTCTGCGCCTGCCCGGCCTGCAGGTCGAGGAAGCCGAGGATCAGCGAGCCCGCGAGACCGAAGAGCGAGGAGGAGAACGAGGTGCCCATGCCGGACAGCGGCCCTTCGAGGCCCGCCTTGAGGTTCTGGAACACCGTTGCCGGGTCT
>JAJXZC010000246.1 GCA_021780275.1 Pseudomonadota bacterium | reverse complement strand
CGCGCAGCAGCATGTCGACCGAGCTTGCGCCGAGCGCCGAGACGGCGGCGAGTGGCGCGGGGTCCTTCAGCACGCGCGGGTCCTTGTCCGCCACGTCTTTCAGCGCCTCGATCGCCTTGCCGATATCGTCGCTATAGGAGATGCCGATAACGATGTCGACGCGGCGCGTGGCATGATGACTATAGTTCTTGACCGGCGAGGCCCAGATTTCGCCATTGGGCATGGTGATACGCAGATTGTCCGCTGTCTTCATTTCGGTGGTGAAAAGCGAAAGCTCGACGATGGTGCCGCCGACGCCGCCCGCGACCTCCACATAATCACCCGCCTTGAAGGGCCGGAAGATCAGCAGCATGACGCCCGCCGCCACATTGGAGAGCGTGCCCTGCAAAGCGAGACCAACCGCCAGACCGGCAGCGCCGAGCACGGCGATGAGGCTCGTCGTCTGCACGCCGAATTTCGCGAGCACGGCGAGAACCGTGAAGATGATGATGGTGTAGCGGACGAGGCTTCCAAAGAAGCTCTGCAGCGTCGAGTCGAAATTCGGAAGCCGCTGCAGGCCCCTGATGGTCAGGTTCCGCGCGCGTCCCGAAAACCAGATACCAAGGATGAGGATCAGGATCGCCGAAGCAAAACTTAGCCCATTCTGGACAATCAGCGGGAGAATGGCGTCCATATTGGCCATCAGCTTCTGCGGCAGTTCTTCCGAAATCACGAAACAGGCTCCTCAATCATTCAATTCGCAACAGCTGCGCGCCCGTGCCACTCTCAAATGGCTCAGTCCAGCGCCTTATAGGGTTTATAGTCCATTCATGACCAAACGGCACCCCCGCACAGAAGGCGAACATGGCGTATTGATTGAGGAATCACTGCCTGCCGTGGCTTTGCCCGGGGTGTTTGTGGATTGGTTCGCTTCGCGCGGCTGGGCACCAAGGCCGCATCAGCTGGCCTTGCTGGATCATGCGATGCGCGGTCGCTCGTCGCTCCTCATTGCGCCAACAGGCGCTGGCAAGACACTCGCGGGTTTTCTACCGAGCCTCGTCGAGCTGAGCGGCAAGGGCGCTCATGCGGCGGGTCTCCACACGCTCTACATCTCGCCGCTCAAGGCGCTGGCCGTCGACGTGAAGCGCAATCTCGAAACACCGATTGCAGAGATGGCGCTCGACATCCGTGTCGAGACGCGTACCGGTGACACGCCGCAGAACCGCCGCATGCGTCAGCGTCGTGACCCACCGGATATTCTGATGACGACGCCGGAGCAGCTTGCACTGCTTCTGTCATATGACGACGCGGGGAAGTTTTTCGGCAATCTCAAATGCATCATCCTCGATGAGTTACATGCGCTTGCAAATTCCAAGCGTGGCGACCTCTTGTCATTGAATCTCGCCTGCCTTTCTGTGCTTACGCCAGACCTGCGCCGTGTCGGCCTCTCGGCGACCGTTGCGGAGCCAGACGAATTGCGTCGCTATCTCATGCCGCAGGTAAAGAAGGAGAAGCTTTCCGACATCGTCGTCGCCCCGCCCGGCGCCGTGCCGGAAATCGGCATCCTCGTGCCGCATAATCCTGAGAGCGACGACCCCAATGACACGCGGATCCCCTGGTCGGGTCACAGCGCACGGCATGCGTTGCCCGAAGTCTATGAAGAGATCAAGAAGCGCAAGACGACGCTTGTCTTCGTCAACACGCGTTCGCAAGCGGAGTTCGTTTTTCAGGAACTCTGGCATCTCAACGAGGACAGCCTGCCTATTGCGCTTCATCATGGGTCGCTTAGCGCCGAGCAGCGCCGCAAGGTGGAGGCCGCCATGTCGGCTAATGCCCTGCGTGCCGTCGTCTGCACCTCGACGCTCGATCTTGGCATCGATTGGGGTGAGGTCGATCTCGTCATCTGTCTTGGCGCACCCAAGGGTGCAAGCCGCCTTGCCCAGCGTATCGGCCGCGCCAACCATCGTCTCGACGAACCGAGCCGTGCGCTGCTCGTGCCTGCCAATCGCTTCGAGGTGCTGGAGTGCGAAGCCGCCCGCGCCGCGACAACCGAAGGCGCGCAGGACGGTATGATACGCCGTGAAGGCGCGCTTGATGTGCTTGCTCAACATGTGCTGGGTCGCGCCTGCTCCGAACCTTTCATGCCCGACGATCTCTTTGCCGAGGTGCGCGCCGCAGCACCTTATCGCAAGCTGCCGCGCGAGACTTTTGATCGCGTCGTCGATTTCGTCTCGACCGGCGGCTATGCGCTGAAATCCTATGATCGCTATGCGCGGCTCCGCCCCATGTCGGCGATGACAGGCGATATGCGCTTGCGCCCGGCCTCGCCACAGGTCATCCAGCAATACCGCATGAACGTCGGCACCATCGTGGAAGCCGCCATGGTCAAGGTCCGCATGGTGAAACCGGGCAAGCGCCCGCGCAGCAATTTCGGTGGCCGCCTGCTCGGCGAGATTGAGGAATATTTTGTCGACCAGCTGACGCCGGGCGACACCTTTCTCTTTGCCGGTCATTTGCTGCGCTTTGAAAGCATGGTCGAGACGGAAGCCTTCTGTTCCAAGGCTGAAGGCGGTGACCCGATGATCCCGGCCTATTACGGCGGCAAGTTTCCGCTCTCGACTTATCTTGCTGCCCGCGTGCGTAAGATGCTGGCGCACAAGGAGCAATGGTCCCTGTTGCCCGATCAGGTCGCCTCATGGCTCCGCATGCAGGAATGGCGCTCCGTCCTGCCGGGCGAGGGCGAGTTGCTCGTCGAGACTTTTCCGCGCGGCGATAAATTCTATCTCGTCTGCTATCCCTTCGAGGGCCGCCTTGCGCATCAGACGCTCGGTATGTTGCTGACGCGCAGGCTCGATCGCGCGGGCGCGCGGCCCATGGGCTTCATTGCGTCTGAATATGCGCTCGCCATCTGGGGCCTTCGCGATGTCGGGCTCATGGCCGAAAGGCACGAGCTTCCCTTGAACGAACTCTTTGCCGAAGACATGCTCGGCGACGACCTCGATGCCTGGCTCGCGGAGTCGAGCCTCTTGAAGCGTACCTTCCGCGATTGCGCCATCATCTCCGGCCTCATCGAGAAGCGCTATCCTGGGCAGGAAAAGACGGGTCGTCAGGTCACATTCTCTTCAGACCTCATCTACAACGTGCTCCGCGAGCATGAGCCCGATCACATCCTCCTCCAGGCCACCATGGCGGATGCCGCAACCGGTCTTCTCGATGTCGCT
>JAJXZC010000048.1 GCA_021780275.1 Pseudomonadota bacterium | reverse complement strand
CCATGACCGAACGGCGGTCCCTGAAATGCGCATCGCCCTTGATGACGGTAACGCCGAGCCCTTCGAAACGTTCGACACTGTCGTTGGGCGCGATTGCCTCGATGACACCGCGCACATGCGCATTGACCTTGGCGAAGTCGATCTTCGGCCGTGCGGGCGCGATGCCGAAACGTTCGCCATCCTTCATGTCATAGGCGTGCTTTGCCGCCGCGATCAGCGCTTTCGAGGGCACGCAGCCGGAGTTCAGGCAATCGCCGCCCATCTCGCCGCGTTCGATGAGTACGGTCTTTGCGCCCAACTGCGCTGCGCCTGCCGCAACCGAGAGCCCGCCCGAGCCCGCGCCGATGACACAAATATCCGCCTTGATTTTATTGACCATGAAGCTGTCCGGAAGTTCGTGTGAAGGGTCTCAGCGAGCGCCGCGAAAATGACGATAGAGCACAGGCACGAGCGAAAGCGCCGCCAACGCCAGCAAGGGGCCGACGACCTTCGGCTGGCTCAGGAGATGGAGGTTCGGCGTTTCGCCCGCATCAAAGACGACGCCAAGCCCTGCCCCGAGGCTCGCGAAAACGAAAGTGCCGGGAATAATGCCGATGAAGGTCGACCCCATGAAAGTCGAGGGCCTGACGCCCAGAAAGGCCGGCGCGAGATTGACGAGCCAGAAGGGGAAGACCGGCACCAGCCGCAGGAAGAGCAGATAGTTGAAGGCATTCCGCGAGAAGCCCTCTTCCATGCGGGCGATGGCAGAGCCTGCCTTGGCGCGCAGCAGATCGGCGAAGGCCGTGCGCGCCGCGATGAAGAGGATGGATGCCCCCACGGTCGCGCCGACGACGGTGGCAAGGCCGCCCACCAGCGTCCCGAAGAGGAAGCCGCCGGTGATCGTCGCCACCAGCCCGCCGGGCAGCGAGAGCGCCGCCATCAGCGCATAGGCGGCCATATAGATAAGGATGGCATAGAGATAATGGCCCGCCACCCAGGCGCTCAGCGCGGACCGGTTGTCGCGCAGCGTATCCAGGGTCACGAAGCGCTGCAGGTCGAAGGCGAAAAAGAGGACGAAGCCGAGGACCAGAATGGCCAAGGGCCAGAATCGGGCGAAGGCCGATCTGGCAGGCGCGGATTGCGGCTCATCGCCCGCCGGATTGGTCCCTGTCGAATTGCTCATGCTTTCCCCATTACCTCTTTGCCGTTTCACACAGGTTTCGCTGCCAACGCTCCAAAAGATACGCGAACAAATAGCGAACATGTGGCATTTTCAGCCTCTTTGCTGCCTGTCGGGGAGATTACGCGAAAAAGAGGGAAAAAAGGCACGGGCTTTATCTTACAACTCCGCAAGAAGGGGCTCAGGCGCATTGACTTCCTATCGAATTATCGACTATACACCCGGCCAGACAGCCGTCAGGTGTGAGCCCGACGGCCTTTGTATTCTTGAGCCTTCAGAGGCGCACCCCTTCGGGTTGACGCTCAGGCTTATATCGGCGGAGACAGAGACGTGAAACGGACCTATCAACCGAGCAAGCTCGTCCGCAAGCATCGCCACGGCTTCCGTGCGCGCATGGCAACCGTTGGTGGCCGTCGCGTCATCGCCGCTCGTCGTGCTCGTGGTCGCAAGAAGCTTTCGGCCTAATTCAGACTGCTGCTGACGGCAGCTGTCTTGTGGCGGCTTGAGGAGACAGCTTTCGGGCAACTGAGCGATCAGGAAAACTGGGTAACCAGAACCAATGCCTCAGCCATGTTTTGAAACCGGGACGAGCCACATGACCCGGCCCCCTGCCCTTCAAAGATTAAAGAAACGCTCGGAATTTCTGGCGGCGGCTCGCGGCGACAAATCGGCGCTGGGCGGTCTCGTGCTGCAGGCCCGCGCCCGTGGCGATGATTTCCCGGCCCGCGCGGGCTTTACCGTGACCCGCAAGGTCGGCAATGCGGTCACCCGCAATCGGGCGCGCCGCAGGCTCAAAGAAGCCGCACGTGAAATCCTTCCCCTTCTTGGAAAAGACGGATACGACTACGTTCTCGTCGGGCGACAGTCGACGCTGACGCGCGCCTGGCCCGATCTGCTCGACGATCTGCGCACCGCACTTGCCAAGGTCCATCGCAACGCCCCCTCTTCGCGCGACGGGGACAAGAAAGACATAGTTCATGGGTGATAATCGTAATTTCCTGATCGCCATTCTGCTCTCGGTCGTGATCTTCGTCGGCTGGCAGCATTTTGTCATCACCCCGCGCATGGAAGCCGAAAAGGCGCGCCAGGATGCGATTGCCGCCCAGACGGCCAAGACTGCAGGCGAGGCCACCAAGCCCGGCACGGCTACCGCCGTCAACGACGGGTCGAGCGGCGTCACGATCCTGCCGACGGTGGGCAATGGCACGGTGGTCCCCACCGCCGAGACCCGCAGCGCCGCGCTTGCCGCGAGCCCGCGCGTTACCATCTCTTCGGCCCAGCTCGATGGCTCGATCTCGCTCAAGGGTGCGCGCTTCGATGATCTGAAGCTGCGCCAGTATCATGAGACCGTGGACAAGACGAGCCCGGAGATCGCCCTCTTCTCGCCGAGCCACACCGCCAAGCCCTATTTCACCGAATTCGGTTTCATCGCCGCGCCCGGCAGCAACGTCAAATTGCCGACCTCCGATACGACATGGACGCTCGAAAAGGGCGACAAGCTGACGCCGACGACGCCGGTGACACTCGCCTGGGACAATGGCCAGGGCCTCGTCTTCCACCGCACCATTTCGATGGACGACAAATTCCTCTTCTCCATCGTCGACAAGGTCGAAAACAAGGGCGCCAGCGCCGTCACGCTTTTCCCCTACGGTTTGATCTCGCGCATCGGCGAGCCCGCCAGCAAGGCCTATTACATCCTGCATGAAGGCTTCATCGGCGAGTTCAAGGAGAACGGCGAAGAAGCCATCAAATATGCCACCGCCATCAAGGACAGCACGACGAAGTCATTGACCGACACGGAAGGTTGGCTCGGCATCACCGACAAATACTGGGCCTCGGCGCTCATCCCGCAGGCCGGCCAGAAGTTTGTTGCCCGCTTCAGCGCCACGCCCGGCGCCAACAGCGACCCGCAGCAGGAACATTTCCAGGCCGACTTCCGTCATGAAGCCATGACCATCGCGCCCGGCGCCGACGTCACGATCAAGAACCAGCTCTTTGCCGGCGCGAAAGTCTCCAAGGTCATCGACGGCTATCGCGATCAG
>JAJXZC010000778.1 GCA_021780275.1 Pseudomonadota bacterium | reverse complement strand
CGGGACGCGAGATGTCGCTGCCGATGATCGAGACCATCGCGACTTTCTGGCCAGTGATCGATGCGTTCGCGAACTGCTCTTCGAGATCGGAAATGATCTTGCGCATCTGGACGGGCTTGGCCGCCAGATAATGCGTGATCGTATTGGCGTTAGACGACTTCGAAACGATCCATGCCTTGTGGCGCGCGAGAATGTCGAGGATGGCGCTGTCGAAGCCTTTGACACCGACCATGTCCTGCTCGAAGAACTGAAGCGCGGAAACGGATCGCATGCCGGTGATGATCTCGACACGCGGTTCGTCAGAGACATAGTCGCCGCAGATGAGCGTGCCGCCGTCTTCGCGGTCGAAGGTGTTGCGGACGCGCAGCGCTATATCGGCCTGACGCAGGCCCTTGCCCGCGCCAGGGTGGATCGCTTCCATGCCGAGATTGGCGAGCTGGTCGGCGACGTCGTAATTGGTGCGGCCGATCTTGCGCGCATTCTCCGGACCCACGAGACGCGGGTCGGCGCTCGACAGATGGAACTCCTTGTGAATGATCGCTTCGCGCGCATCAGACAGCACGGCGAGACGCGAGAAGATGATCTCGGAATAGCCGCGATCATAGCGGCGCACCGTGCCCTCTTTGGACGCGGCATAACCCGTGATGATCGGGAGCGTCTTTTCCACATCGATGGACTTCAACGCTTCCACGATGCGCTCATCGAGCGTCGGCATGTCGCTGTCGCCCCAGCCTGTGAGATCGACGAAGACCGCATTGACGCCGCGGTCGCGCAGAAGCAGCGCGGTGGAATGAGCACTATGGGCCTCGCCGAGACCTGAGAGCATTTCACGTACAGTGGAGAGCGGTTCGATCAGCAGGAACTGACCATGCGCGCGAAGACGATCAAGGTCTTCGAGGCACACACGCATGCCGTCGATACGTTCATCGACAAAGGCATTTGCTTCTTTCAGGCTTTTAGGCTTGGCGAATATATCGGCATTGCGCGTCTGCATGGCGTCGCGCACGGCTTCCAACGCTTCGCCCCAGGGCGCATCCGCCTCGTCTGAAGTGAAATGTGCATAGACGCCGGGCTCGCCGGTCTTCTTGTGATCGAGCAGGAGGTCGGTGATGCCGGCATAGGCGGAGACGACAAACATGCGGCCATAGAGATCGGCGCCCTTGCGGCCGCCGATCAGAACATTGTCGAAGACAGTCTTGGTGGCAGCCATGGATGTGCCGCCGATCTTCTCGACGCTGTGTCCGTTGCTCATGCGATACTCTCTTGTTACTGGAACGGGATTAGCTGGCGAGCTTGGCCGCCTCGGGATCGGCGGGGTATGCGCCGGTCTCGTCATGCACTTCATTGCCGATGACGGGCGGGTTGAAGACGCAGGCCGTGACGATGTCAGTCTTCGGGCGCACGATGTGCTTGTCGTGCGCGTTGAGCGCATAGAGTGTGCCGGGCTTCAGTTCATGCGTTTCGCCGGTGCCGAGGTCTTCGATGGTGCCTTCGCCGGAGATCACAAAAACCGCCTCGAAGTGGTTCTTGTAGTGCATGTGGATTTCCTGACCCGCGTAGAGCGTGGTGATGTGGAAGGAGAAGCCCATCTTGTCGCCTTTGAGGAGAACGCGAGCGCTCTCCCACTGCTTGGTGACGATGTTCTTGTCGGAGTTGCGGATTTCATCGAGTTTGCGAATAAGCACTGGATATTCCTTTAGTCGGCAGCAACGTTGAAAGCGGGAGCGAGCGCGAGGTCGACGCATTCCTCGAGAATGTCGAGCCCCTTGGCGAAGGTCGCTTCGTCGATGACGAGCGGCGCCAGCACCTTGACGATTTCGTCATAGGCGCCGCTCGTCTCGATGATGAGACCGCGATCGAAGGCGGCGCTGGTGACGCGATCCGCCGCTTCGCCGGTCTTCATGTCGATGCCGCGCATCATGCCGCGACCGCGCGTATCTAGACCGTGCCTTTCAGCGATACGGTGGCGATGGCATTTCTGGTGTACGGCCTGGTCTGGGAGAGTCGATGAGACTGTTTTCGATAGGACAACTGGCCCCCGCCGCCCATCCTCTCCTCGATCTGTACCTGATCGGGTTTACCACCGCCTGCGCTGTCATCGCGGGCCTGTTCTTCCTGCGCTTCTGGCGAGACACGCGCGACATCCTGTTTCTGGGCTTCGCGGTATTTTTCCTGATGCAGGCGGGCAGCGACGCCTACATGGCCTCGCTGGCTCATCCCAATGAAGGCGATGTCTGGGCCTTCCTCATGCGCTTGATCTCCAGACTCGCCGTGCTGGCGGCAATCTTCTGGAAAAACACCGCCAAAGGCTGATCCCATCACCTTCCCGAACTTCCCCTCGACCCTCTCCTACTCCAGAAACTCGCGCACAAACGGGTTTTCGCTGTGCAAAAGCTCATGGATGGAACCATCGAAGATCAGCCGCCCCTCTTCAAGCATCAGGAAGCTGGTGTTGTCGACCACCTCACCCTTCGGTAGGGGCACGGCGGTCCCGGTCTCGGCGTCGAAGCGGTGGGTGCACAGCATAAAGGCGTCCTGCAGCCGGTGCGTCACCATGAGCGAAGGCGTTGCGTGCACATCGCGCTCCTTCATCACCAGTTCCATGATGGTTGTGGAGGTGACGGGGTCGAGCCCGCCGGTGGGCGAGTCGTAGAGCAGAAACTCCGGATGGTTGATGACCGCGCGGGCAATCGCCACGCGCCGGCGCATGCCGCCCGAGAGGCTCGAAGGAAACAGCGAGAACGTCTCCTCAAGGCCGACAAAGCTCAGCGCCTCCCGCACCCGCGCGTCGATCTCCTCGTCCGGCACCGTCCCTTCCTGCAGCAACTGGTAGGCAACGTTGTCGCGCACTGACAGCGAGTCGAACAGCGCCCCTTCCTGAAAGACCATGCCGGTACGGGCCCGCAGAGGAAAGAGCCGCGACTCCGGCATCGAGGTGATATCTTCTCCAAACAGTTCCACGCTGCCCTGCTCGGGGCGGACAAGGCCGTTCACCACCTTGAGCAGTACGCTCTTGCCCACTCCCGCAGGGCCGAGAAGAATGCGCGTCTCGCCCGGTGCAATCGAAAAGCTGACCTCTTCCAGCACCACCCGGCCGCTGAAGGCCACGGTCACATCCCGCACCGCAACCACCGGTCCCGCCGGGGGCGGTGAGGAGACTGCTGCGCCGGCTGGGTGAAAAGCGCTCATGATCCGAAGATGG
>JAJXZC010000294.1 GCA_021780275.1 Pseudomonadota bacterium | reverse complement strand
CGGCTGGCGATGCCGGGCAGGTAGATGGAATATGCCTTTTCGGCCCGGGCGAGATCGAGGCCGTGATACTGCGGGCTGTAGAAGAAGTCGCGCTCGAGCCGCCAGACCTCGTGATACATCTGGTCCCATTCGGCGCGAGGATTCACTCGGATTTGGATGTCGCTCATTTTTAGCGCGCCTTCGCCTGGCTTGGGCGGCATGGCAGCCGAGGCGATGAACCACGATTCACCGCGACGGTAGAGCATTTTGTTTCCGTCGAACGAAAGGTGGAAGCTGCTGATTCCCTCGAGCAGCCGCTCGATCTTGCGCAATTTCAGATCGAATTTCACGAGCGTCAATCGCTGCGGGCCGGCTTCGAACGTGACCACCGGCGCTTCGACCAGGTAGATCACGCCGGGCTTGCCGGAGACCAGAGAGACGTAACGCTCATCGGGAATCGGCAGAGCAAGGATGCGCTGATCGATGCCGGCGAAATCGATGCGGACTTCGGCCGGTTTGGCAGGCTGTTTCCCGGCAGCTTGCCTTCCATCGGCTTTGCCGTTTTCGGCGGCCTTGCCCGGCGCTTGAATCGACACTTTCTCGTCATCGCTTTCCGGAGCGAGCGGGGAAGGGAGATCCTTGCGCAGCACGACGAGGTAGACGCTGCGGGTGACCGGGTGCGCGAAACTCGTCATATCGCCCGAGCCTTGCGTCAGGCCGGTGTTGGTGCTGGCGGTGAAGTAGAGATATTTGCCGCTCGCATCGAATTGCGCGTCGAGCGCGTCGCTCATGCCGTCGGTGATCTGCGTCGATTGTCCGGTTGAAAGCGAATAGACGCAGATGGCGTGCAGGCGATTCGTGAGCACCTTGGCGTAGGCGATCCACCGGCTGTCGGGCGACCATGCGGGGGCGTAATCGCTGAGCGCGTATATGTCCGTCGCGATTTTCACCGGCGTTGGTTGATCGAGATCGACGTACCAGAGATTCAGGCGCTTGTCGGTATAGACAATCTTCTTGCTGTCGGGCGACCAGATCGGGTGGAAGAAGAAGGAAGGCGGCTTGCCGAGATCGATCGAGCGGACATCGCCCAACCCGCTTTGATTTTTCAGGTGTAGCGCGTATTCACCCGAGCGATCCGAAAAATAGGCGATCCATTTTCCATCGGGCGACCACGCCGGATCGCGATCGGCCACGCCGGAGGAGCGAGTGATGTTGCGAACGTCGCCCTTTTCGGCGGGCACGGTCAGGATTTCACCGTGAGCTTCGAAAACGGCGCGCTGTCCGGTGGGGGAAATGTTGGCGTTGAGAATCTCCTGCGGCGTGATCTTCTCGAAATGCGGCTGGAGTTGCGGCAGATCGGCGTCGATGCGGACGTCGACCGCATGCTCGCGCCGCGTCTTGAAATCGTAGATGTGCAGCGAGCCGAACTGCTCGTAGACGATGCCGCCGGGGCCGGCCGATGCGGATTTGAAATCGAGCCCGGTTTTGTGGACGAGTTCGCGGACCTGCTTCGTGCCGATGTCGTAGGCGAAGAGCGAAACCGGGCCGCCGCGGTCGGAGAGGAAATAGATCGTCTGGCCGACCCACATTGGGTCCTTGTCGTTCGAGTTCTGCCGCGGAATTTTCGCCAGGTTCAGCGTGGCCAGATCGACAATCCAGATTGGCGTCGTCTGCCCGCCGTGATAGCTTTTCCAGTCCGGCTCCCATTGCGAATTCGGGACGTAGGCCATTTGCTTCCCGTCGGGCGAAAAGGTGCCCTCGTTTGCCATCATCAACGGCAACTCGGTGGGAAAGCCGCCGGTGATCGGAACGGTGAAAAACTGCGTGGGGTCGGAATAACTGAAGCGGTCTGAAGAGAAGAGCACCCGCGTGCTGTCGGGCGTCCAGCCGAGCGCGATGTCGGGATCGGGATGGAAGGTCAGGCGGCGCGGCTGTCCTCCGTCGGCGGGGACGACGTAGACATCGCTATTGCCGCCGTAATTGCCGGTGTAGGCGATCCATTTTCCGTCGGGCGAAAAGATCGGTCCGCTGAGCAGGCCTAGTCCTCCAACCAAACGGCGCGCCGTGCCGCCGTTGCGGCTGACCACCCAGATGGCGTCGCCGTAGGCGAAAGCGATTTCGCTCGCGTTCATCGTCGGATGCTGCAAGAGCAGCGGCGTCCGGTTCGGTTCGGCGGAGGCGATGGCGCACAGGAAAAAGATGGAAAGAAAGGCGAGCCCGATTCTCTTCATCGTGCACCTCTGATTTGGCTCGCTCCGGCGACCACCCCCTCTGATCGGCCGCCGGAAGCGCGGGAACGAATGCGGCGCGAGTATAGGTTTCAACCGAGTCGGAGTCAAAGGTTAGTCCCCAGGCTCGAAGGCCTCGGATTCAGCCCGAGGCGCGCTTCCAGTGCTATATGGCAGGTAGCGCGGGGCTGGCATGCAAAAGTTTTTCGCGATCAGCTATCGCGCGGTCGCTTTCGTCAGTGCGCGCGCACGCTTGCAAGGGCCTGATCGTAGGTGAGGACGCGGCCACCGTAGCGGCGGCGGTAGGTTTCGGCTTCTTCGCGGCCGGCGAAAGCGACGAGCACGGGCAGGCAGCGGTCGTAAACGCGCATCCGCACGCCATCGTTCGGGCCGCGCTCCACGGCCGGATTGTGGAGCGTGCAGTACTGCAAATCGCCGCCCTCGTCGTAGTAAGCGGCTTTGGCGTCGATAAGGCGTCCGGAAGCGTAATCAGTGGCGCGGGCGCCGCGGATCTGGTCGGGATGGTCGAGCATGTAGTGCATCGCGCAGCGGGGGCAACAGGCCGTCAGAGTTCCGCTCTTCGTATCCACGCGGAACGCCGTCTGCTTCGGGACGTCCCGGCCGCAGATTTGGCACACAAGGGGCTGCTTGCGCGCTTGCCACCGATACGCGACGAGCGACACCCCTGCGATAGCCACGAGCGCAACGATAGTGAGCAGGATGGATTTCGTTCGCATAGCGGGCGTGCCGGCTCGAGAGTTCTGTCTCAGACCACGCTCGAATAGTTTACCACTCTGACCATTGCGCGGGATCGCAGCGCTTCCGACGGATTCTCCACGCGCGGCTGTGAAAATATCTCCCGGCGCAGACGATCATTTACGCCTCCTCTCGCTCGGTGGAGGCGCGCAGGGTGCCGCGGCGCAGTTGCCTTTCCTTGAGCAGCGAAAAGAAGACCGGGACGAGAAGCAAGATGCCGATGGTGGATGTCACCATGC
>JAJXZC010000627.1 GCA_021780275.1 Pseudomonadota bacterium | reverse complement strand
CCCGCCGGCGCGTCGCCTGCGGAACTCCTCGGCTGGAGCGGTTTTCAGAATCCCCAAGACGTATTCGCGAGATCTGGCGTGCCGCGCGAGGAAGTGAATTGCTGCCAACTCTACGACGGGTTCTCCTCGATGCTCCCCGAATGGTTGGAAGGCTTCGGCTTCTGCGACGAAGGGAGGATCTGGCGGGATCTGCGAGACGGACGGTTTGACCGCGACGGAGCGCTCCCCGTCAACACCTTCGGCGGCAGTCTCGGCGAAGGGCGTCTGCACGGCATCGGCCACCTGCGTGAAGGCTATCTGCAAATGTCGGGCAAGGCGGGCAAGCGGCAGCTTGCGCGCGCCGATCGTTGTCTGGTTCAGAACGGGCCTTACGATGGTTCGTCGTTCGTAATGCTCGGCGCCGGAGTTGCGTGATGAAGCTGCGCGACTATCTCGCCGTTCCCTACATGATCGAGGCCGTTCCGGTAGAGACCAGGAACGGCGAATGGGTGCGGCGGTTGCGCTATCCCGAACTCGGCGAATTCGCGGTCGAGACGCTGGACGTCGAGGCGGGCCTCCGCGAGCTTGAGATTATCCGAATCCAGGAAATCCTGCGCCTTTTGAGAGCGGGCGCACTGCCGCCTACACCTCGCCCTCCGCTGCGCAACGCCGACCCCGAATGGCAGGCCCGCGCGCTCGGCGTCTGGGATCTCGTCGGTGAATTCCTCGATCTCACTCCTCATCAAATATCGCACCGTTAGGCGCGAGGCGCGCCGGACTTGGAGGCAGTCATGCTGTCACATCAAGATAACGAAACACTCGTCCGTGTCGGCCCTGGGACCGCGATGGGCAATCTGTTCCGCCTCTACTGGATTCCGTTTTTGCCTTCCAAAGACTTGGAGGCGGATGGCCAGCCGCAGCGCGTCCGTCTGCTCGGCGAGGACCTCGTCGCGTTCCGGGGCACGGACGGCAAGGTCGGCCTCGTCGATCATCAATGCCCGCATCGCGGCGCGCCTCTGGTGTTCGCGCGCAACGAGGATTGCGGCCTGCGCTGCGTCTATCACGGCTGGAAGTTCAATGCGGCCGGCGTCGTGGAGGACATGCCCGCCGAGCCCGTTCGGAGCCGTCTCAAGGAGCGCATCCGAATCAAATCCTATCCCGTTGAGGAGCGCAACGGCATGTTGTGGACCTACATGGGCCCCGACGACGAAAAGACGCGGCCGCCGCTGCCCAACTTCGAATGGAATCTCGTGCCCGCCGAAAACGTCGTTATTTCCGTGCGAGTTCAGGAGTGCAACTGGCTTCAGGCGCTCGAAGGCGAGATCGATTCCGCGCACGCGCCGATCCTGCACGGGCGCATCGACAACAGCGGCTCCATCAACCAATGGATAGCAAAGCGGGATCTCAGGCCGACCTTCGAGTGCATCCGCCAGGACTTCGGCATGAGCATCGCCTCGCGCCGGGTGCTCGACGAGGAGCGGCTATACTGGCGCGTCAATCAATTCGTCATGCCGTTCTATTCGCTCGTGCCGCCGCAGGCCAAATACTCGGAGCTGAGCGGCCACGCCTGGGCGCCGATCGACGACGAGAACACGCTCTGCATCATGTTCTCCTACGTGCCGCACCACGCTATGTACGAGCGCACGCGCAATCTGATGGTCGAAGGTCATGAAGGGCGCGAGACCGGCCATGCCTCGCAGAACGCCTTCCAGGAAATGCCGATGACCGCGCCCTATTCGCGCTACTGGCCCAAATACAACCGCTCGAACTCCTACCGTTTCGACTACAATTCGCAAAAAACCACTTATTTCTCGGGACTTCCCGGGCTCTGGGTGCAGGACGGCGCCTGTCAGTCAGGCGAACAGGCGATATACGATCGCACCAAGGAGAACCTTTGCACGAGCGACACCGGCATCGCCATGACGCGCCGGGTGCTGCTTGAGCACGCGGGCGCGCTGCGCGATCGCGGCGCGCGACCGGAGAATTACGCGGACCCCGACCTTTACATGGTCCGCGCCGTATCGCTCACCCTGCCTAAGAGCAGCGTCTGGAGCGACGTGGGCGCGACCCACATGAAAGCTGAACTCGGCAAGGATTTCGGATACCCCCTATGACGGACACGGCAGCGGGCGACGGCGCCCTGAACGGCCTTCGCGTCCTCGAAATCGCGCATCTTGCGGCGGCTGTGGCCGGCGACGTATTTCGCGACCTCGGCGCCGAGGTCGTGAAGATCGAGCCGCCCGGAGGAGAAGCCGCCCGGACGCTTGCGCCTTTGGCCACAGCGCCTGACGGCGAACGCGTGAGCTGCGCGTGGCTTGCATTCAACGGCGGCAAGAAGAGCGTTTGCATCGATCTCGAGACGCCGGCAGGGGTCGATGCGTTCGCGCGCCTCTGCGCGGAAGCTGATATCGTGGTCTCGGATTTCGAACGTCTGTCGCTTGCCGAATGCGATCGCCTCGCGACAATCGCGGAAAGCGCCAATCCAAAGATCATCTGGACCGAAATCCTGCCGTTCGGCCGCGGGACCCCTTACGAAAACTTTCCCGCGACGGACACGGTCTTGCAAGCGCTCGGCGGCCACTTGTTCCTGAACGGCGACATAGATCGCGCACCCGTGCGCATCGGCCTCCCGGTCGGTCTCATTCAGGGCGGCGCCGAGGCGGCCTCGGCCGCGCTGATGGCCTATTATTTTCGCCTGAAGACAGGCCAAGGCCAGAGGGTCGACGTCTCGGTTCAAGAATGCATCATCTGGACCTTGCTCAACACAACGATGGCCTGGCAGATCCTCGAGCTGATCGAGATGCGAGGCGGCGCCATCCGCAGGGAGCGGGCGAACCGCTTCTACACGCGCTGCGTCTGGCCCTGCGTGGACGGCCACATTTTCTTCGGCCCTGTTGGGGGCGGCGGAGGCTCCGCGCGCGAGAAATCCTACGCCTCGCTCCTCGAATGGATGGCCGAAGAGGGAATCAAAGATTCGATTCTGACCGCGTTCGATTGGAACGGTCCCGGCCAGTTCGCGATCCCGCAAGAAGCCTACGACGGCGTGACGGAGGTGATCAGAAAATTTGTCGCCTCCAAAACGCGCGACGAGCTGATATCGCGCGCCGTCGCCAACCGCATCCTGCTCGCGCCGATCTCCGACATCGCGGGAATCCTCGCCAATCCTCAGTTTCGCAGCCGCGGCCTGTTTGAGCGCTGCGACGATCACGAACGCGGCCTTTCC
>JAJXZC010000690.1 GCA_021780275.1 Pseudomonadota bacterium | reverse complement strand
CTTGATGCAGGGTTGGCGAGGTCTGGGCCTCGTGGCGAAACACCACGGCGATTTGAATGAGGCGGCGGAATATTTCCGCATCGCCTCGGCCGTCGATCCGGACAATCCTTGGCCTTTGACGGATCACGCTGCAGCGCTGAGGGACGTGGGTCGTCTCGACGAAGCCGAAACGATCGCCAGGGCGATCGTCGCGAAAGCGCCGAATTCCCTTCACGGCCATCGCGAACTGGGCCTTATCGCCAGGCAACGCGGCGATCGTCTTGCGGAGCTCGCGCATTTTCAAGCCGCGGCGGAGGGCGAACCGAACAGCACCTTGGCGTTGCACGATCTGGCTTCGACCCTGTCCGCGCTAGGCCGTCTGGACGACGCGGAAGCGTCCTTTCGCCGCGCGGTTACGATCAATCCGCGATACATGCACGGCCATCACGGACTGGCGATCGTAGCGAACCAGCGCGGAAACCGTACGGAGGCTATGGAGCATTTTCAAACGGCCGCGGAAATCGACGCCGATAATGTCTGGCTGAGGCAGGACATGGCTGCGACGCTGCGCGAATTGGGACGAGCGGCGGAGGCAGAGGCGCTGCTGAAATCCTTTCTGGACCGTCATCCCGGCTCCGCCGACGCGCTGATCGCCTACGCTAACGCCCTGCGGCGTCGCGCCGAACCGGGCGAGGTCATCGCGCTGCTCGAACGCGCAGTCGCGATCGAGCCTGGTCATATTCACGCCAGACTTGCTTTGGCCGACCAATATTTGAAGGCCTGGCGGGTGGACAAGGCGGAGGAACTGTTCGACGCGGTTCTGTCGCGCCAGCCGAACAACAGCCACGCTCTGATGGGAAAAGCCCAAATCGCACGCCAAACGGGTCGCAGGGCGGTGGCGCTGCAATTCCTCGCTGCCGCGACCGCAAGTTCCGAATGGGCGACGATCGAGATGTCGAGGGAGCTGGCCGAAAGCGGACGATTCGACGAGGCGCGCCAGGTCCTGGTCGCTGCGCTATCGCGTAACCCAGGCCAAGCCCAATTCCACATGCGCCTGGGTTATAACGCGAGACTGAAAGGCGAGCACGACGCTGCGCGGGTGGCCTTTCTCGCGGCGGCGGACACAAACCCAGCGCTAGACTCTGCGGAAGTCGAAGTCGCGGCCGAGGAATTCTTCTTCGGTGAGGCCGGTCGGGCCGTCGACCGCCTGATTTCGACAATCAAGTCCCGTCCCGATTCCACCTTGGCTCTCGAAACGCTCGCGCATTTTGCTGAACAAATGGACGACCTCGAAAGCGCTGTCACGCTCATTCGAAAATCCGTCGAAGTCAACGCATCGAATTTGTGGTCGCGCCTGCGTCTCGCCCAGGCGTTGGTCAAGATTGGGCAGATCGAAGAGGCTGAGTGCGTGATGGCGAAAGCAGAGGCCGACTTCGGCATCACGCCAGAGACAGCGATTATTCGTGCCCGCACGCTCAAGGACAGGGGGTATTACGAAGCCGCGCGGGGGCTGCTGACACGAGCATCAGTGCAATTCCCGGCGCATTTCGAGCTCTGGCTGCAACGAATTATGTCCCTCATCGCATGCGGCTCCTTCGACGAGGCGCAGCAAGTCTTCGACGCGAAGCCTTCTTGCAGCGTTTTGGAAGATGCGCGCGCGCGCCTGATCGCGGGGGAACTGGCCGCTGCGCAGTGGCGACTGGACGAAGCGTACTCCCACTATGTTGATGGACTGCGCCTGAACACAACGGATTCTTGGCTCAACGATTGCGCCGCGCGCGTTGCCTTGCTGAGAGCCGATGTCGGCTCGGCCTTCCGGCATCTAAAGAACGCTGTTCGCTACAACGCAACCCACCGTCTTATGAACGGCGGCGCTTCGAAACCCTCGCAGACGCATATTGGACAGTTGGTGGACGAATACAGGCTTGACGTCGCGGCGCTCGACCAGTTGCGCGATTGCCTCAAGGACGCCAATCCACCCGGCGCTATCGCCGATCTCATCGTTGACGCGCCCGATTATACTCCGGCGGCGATAGCGCTCTTTGTCGCCCTGCGTCAGCGCCGCATGCTTCCGAGCCTCGACAGTGTGAAAAAGAGCGAGACAACCCCGATTCCGCAGCAAATCGCGCAATTCTGGGACCATGACATTCCCTCCGACATCGCAGAGCTTTGCGAGGGCTGGCGCAAAACGCACCCTGACTTCACCTACCGCCTGTATTCGCAGGACGAGGCGCAGCAGTTTCTTAGCGAAAATGGACCGCCCGGCGCCCTCGCGGCCTTCAATTGCGCCACCGAGCCGGCTATGAAGGCTGACATATTCCGTCTCGCCTGTCTGTTCGAGGAAGGCGGCTATTACATCGACGCCGACGATCGCTGTCTGGCTTCGCTCGCGACCATCGATCCCGGCGGACATCGGCTCATCCTTTATCAGGAGGATTTCGGCACGCTGGGCAACAATTTCATCGCCGCGACGCCAGGTCATCCGGCCATAGGTCTAGCGCTCGCCGACGCGATCGAATCCGTCAATCGGCAAGACGCCGATATGATTTGGCTCTCAACAGGTCCTGCTCTGCTCACTCGCAGCGTCGCACGTTATCTCGCAGAAAGATGGGACGAACACCTCAGCGAAATATTGATATTGGAGCGTCACGAACTTTTCCGGGCCATCGCCATTCACACGCAAGCGGGTTACAAAGAGTCTCGGAGACACTGGAGTCGCAACGCTTTCAGGCGCGCCAACGCACATCGCGCAATCGCCTTGGTCGCACGACCCTGAAGAGCATGCCAGACAAGCTTCGTGAGGCGCTACTTATCGCTTCTAATTCGCGGCGATAAGCGTATTTTCATCCGGCGTTTGCAGCGGATGCACGACGCCCTTCGCATTCTCCGCTCTGAGACGCCCGAGCATTCGCAACCCGACGGCCCGGTTGCCCATGCGCCTTATGATGTCGTCGAATCCACGCTGGCTCATCCGACGCGCGTCCGCCGGTTGATCGATTGCCCAACGGGCGAGACACGTGGCGTGCTCGACGTCGGGCTCCCCCCACACTTGCCCATCGTTCTCAGGATAATCGCCTGGCTCGACTTCGACGAGATCATAATTTGTTGATTTCCGCGAGGAACTGACCCGGGCTTTTCACTGAGAACTGACCCACCTGGATTTATGGTTTGAGGATCGGGCTGGGGTCAAGTTTTGGCTTTCTCCTTTCGTCCTTTTGAGGCTGCTGCG
>JAJXZC010000663.1 GCA_021780275.1 Pseudomonadota bacterium | reverse complement strand
CGAGAACATGGACATCAAGAAGGAAGTCTTCGGCAAGCTCGACAGGATCGTGAAGCAGGGTGCGATCCTCGCGACGAACACCTCGGCGCTCAACATCGACGAGATCGCGACCGCGGTGAAGCGCCCCGAAGCCGTCATCGGTCTTCACTTCTTCTCGCCCGCGAACGTCATGAAGCTTCTCGAAGTCGTGCGCGCCGACAAGACCTCGAAGCCCGTCATCGCGACCTCGATGCAGATCGCCAAGAAGATCGGCAAGATCGCCGCACTCGTCGGTGTCTGCCCCGGCTTCGTCGGCAACCGCATTCTGGCCCAGCGCCAGCGCGAAGCGCAGAAGCTTATCCTTGAAGGCGCGATGCCCTGGGATGTGGACCGCGTTCTCTATGACTTCGGCTTCCCCATGGGCCCGTTCGCCATGTCGGATCTCGCCGGTCTCGACATCGGCTGGTCGAAGGAGAAGTCGACCGGCTCGACCATCCGCGAAGTGCTCTGCGAGATGGATCGCCGCGGCCAGAAGACGGGCTCCGGCTTCTACTACAACCTGCCCGACCGCACCCCGATCCCCGATCCCGAGGTCGAGAAGATCATCGAGGAGACCTCGAAGAAGCTCGGCATCACCCGCCGCGCCATCTCCGACCAGGAGATCCTCGAGCGCGCGCTCTATCCGATGGTCAACGAAGGCGCCAAGATCCTCGAAGAGGGCAAGGCCATCCGCGCCAGCGACATCGATATCGTCTGGATCAACGGTTATGGCTGGCCGGTCTATCGCGGCGGCCCGATGTTCTATGGCGACACCGTCGGCCTCGACAAGGTGCTGGCGAAGATGAAGGAATTCCAGGCGCAGATGGGCGACGACTTCAAGCCCGCCGCCCTTCTGGAAAAGCTCGTCGCCGAAGGCAAGAAGTTCCAGAGCCTCTGAAGGCCAACACAATAGCGGGGCGGCTCAGGCCGCCCCGTTTTCGTTTCGGGAGGGACACATGAACAGACACGAAGAACTCATCCGCAATTTCGTCGACGCGTGGCCAAGCCTCGACGTCGATGCCATCGTCGATTACTTCGCGGAAGACGGCATTTATCACAACATGATGATCGACCCTGTGCAGGGACGCGCTGGCCTCACCGCCTTCATCGGCGCCTTCCTCAATGGATGGAGCGACGTGAAGTGGGACATTCTCAACATCGCCTCGGCCGGCAATCTCGTCTTTGCCGAGCGCGTCGATCATTTCAAGGTCGGCGGTAAGCCGGTAGACCTTCCCTGCTGCGGCGTCTTTGAAATCGAGAACGGCAAGATCAAGGCCTGGCGCGACTATTTCGACATGGGCACCTATATGAAGGCTCTGGCCTGAAGCGCGAGGGAGGACCGACCATGACCATTCGCCTGCATGAACTCGTCAACAAGGACGGGCGCGCGCTCAGCCCCTTCGTCTGGCGCATCAAATATGCGCTGGCGCATAAGGGCCTTGCTTATGAAACGGCGCCTGTCGGTTTCATCGGTATTCCGAAGCTCTGCGGCGGCAAGTTCAAAACCGTGCCGATCATCGAGGATGGCGACAAGACCGTCTGCGACAGCTGGGCGATTGCCGATTATCTCGACGAGACCTATACCGTGCGGCCCCTCTTCTCCTCCCCGCAGGAACGCGCCATGGTGCGGTTCTTCGATGGCTGGTTCGGCCTCGAAGTGATGAACCGCATGTTCCAGATTTGCGTGCTCGACATCCATGATCACGCGCGGCCAGAGGACCAGCCCTATTTCCGCGAAAGCCGCGAAAAGCGCCTCGGCGGAAAAACGCTGGAGCAATTTGTCGAAGGCCGCGAGCAGAAGCTCCCGGAACTGCGCCACGCGATGCGTCCGATGCGTGCGGCACTCGCCAATGCACCGTTCCTCGGCGGCGACCAGCCCAACTACGCCGATTACATCGCGCTTGGCGGCTTCCTCTGGGCCGGCGCAATCTGCACCCTGCCCATTCTCGAAAAGGGCGATCCGCTCAATGAATGGCTCGCACGGGGCTTCGATCTTTACGACGGCATCGGCCATGTGCCGCTCTATCCGCTGGCGGCTTGAACTTCAGCGAAAGCTCAAGGCTGGTTATCGCCTTGGACGGGCCCATTTTCCAAAAGGATGTATTGCTGGTCACCGCAATACAATCTGGGCACTTGGCTGACATCCGCCCGGATGTCTCGACAATCCGCCATACGGTAACGGGCAGGGCCCGCATAAAGAGAATAGTCCTTCCCACCATCCTTTCTGGTCACCATGTAGGCGGCATTTGCCTCGGGCGCCGACAGGGCGGTGAAGGCTCGAAAGCCGACGATTGCATCTGGAACGCGCCCAATAGCAACGACAAGCGCAAGAGGCACCAGCAAGACAAGCGCTCCCACTATGAAGGTTCGTTCGAGGCCGATCGTCCGAACGACTGAGAAAATCAGGAACGCCCCGAAGACGAGCATGGGGAAGTAATATCTTGTGCCGCCGCGCACAAAGAGATCGACGCTCGGCTTCGACGCGACAAATGCCCAAAAAGTGGCAACCGCGAATAACGCAAGCAGAAGATTTCTCACGACAAGCGGTGAAGCCGGGCGGCGGCCCCGCACGACGCGCCAGCCCATAAAGAGCAGCAAGCTTACCGTCGCCAAGGTCACAAAAAATGCGGCATACACCCGCGCAATGGATCGAATACTCATCTCTTGTCGCAGCGATCCGAAATTGGCAATCACATGATGCACATTGCCTGAAGCGTTGCTCAACATGCTGACGAAGTCTCCACCTCTCGCCTGCGCGCTCGTATCGCGAAGGAAAAGGAAGGCCGCCACTGTTGATACCGCAACCAACGTCAGCCTGAGATCGCGCCTCAAATAGGCGGCAACGGCAAGCGGGATCGCGGCGCAGATCGAAAGCGGCGAAGCCCAGGCGAGGCAGACGGCCACACCGGTCAACCACCAGGGAAGCTTTTCATTGCCCGCCGCCATCCCCGCTCCGATCAATGCCAGACAGATCAGCGAAGGCCAGAGCGAATAGGTCAGATTGGAGAAATAGATGGGGTCGGAATAAAATAGAACGAGCACCAGAATCGCGACAACCGGCGCCGCATCCCAATACTTCCGCGCGCAAAACACCAGCACCAACCAGATCACCACTACAGCGCTTGAGTAGAGAACAGGCTGAAGAACTCTTGGAAATTCCGAGAAGACAAGCGCACGAATCTGCGGCGATG
>JAJXZC010000104.1 GCA_021780275.1 Pseudomonadota bacterium | reverse complement strand
GTCGAGCGAGCCGCCATTGGCCAGTGCCGCGGCGAAGACGCCGGCAAAGGCAGCGCCCGCGCCAAGCGGACTGCCATTGAGCGCGATCATGCCCCTGTATTCCGGCTTCCTGAGATCGGACCAGCTCCGCGGCGCGACCTTCAAGGCCGAGAGATTTACGCCGAAGGAAACGATACCGAAGTAGTCGGCGTACCAGAGACCCGCTGCGTCTTTCATGTCGGCGGGGATGGTTTCCCATGTCGCGACTTTATATGGCGCGAGAAGGCCATCACGCGCGCCTGCAAGCGCGAAAGGTTGACCGAGGTCGAGAACGTCCGGCGCGCGCTCCTGCCGCTTCAGCGAACGAACGGCCTGAAGCTCCTGCGCTGACGTTGCCTCGGGCGAGGCGCGTCTGACGTCGAGCCCGTATTTTTTTTCGAAGCGTTGGATGATGTTGCTGTAGTTGGCCCAATCGGGCGCCAGGGCAATCGTGTTGAGAAACTTTTCTGCGCGCGCGGCATCGGTGAGCGCGTCTGCGGAAGTGGCTTCAGCGGCAGAGGCGCATCGGGAAAAAATGGGAAGCGCTGCCGACCCAAGAACGGCGCCTGCGCCGGCGCCAAGGCGCAGAAAATCTCTCCGATGGAGGTCGGGATGTTGGCGGATTGCAAGGTCGCGCATGGTCGGTCTCGCAGGAAATGAAATTGCGAGCACCTGATAACACCTGCGTGACGACAAATCCGTGACGGTTGCGATTTGATTCGGGCGCTCAACAACTTCTCGGGCGACGGGACTTCGTTACAATTTCGTAGGGCGCGGGATATTATCGCGGTGCATTATCCACGACGATAACTGCCCGCCGCATGGCAAGCTGTTCGAGGTTGTGGCTTTCGAGTTCTGTTGGCTGGAAATCGTGTTCCGTCATGGATCAGTCACGGTCGAGAAGCGGATTTGTCATCGAGGATTGGTAACCCAACACCCCATTGATGCGCCGAGTAAGTTGGCGCGAGTAACATTGGGGGTTCCATGTTGAGAAACCGTCTATTGCTGGGTGTGGCGGTTGCCGCGCTCTGCACTACCTCGTTTGCTTTCGCGCAAGACGCGACCGAGGCAACGAAGAAGAAGAGCGAGACCGAACAGACAACTGATGCTGCGGCAGCGCAGCCCGAAGAAATTGTTGTCTATGGCAAGGGCGAAGCGCGCCAGGTGCAGACGGTCAGCAGCAATGATATCGCCATCGCCGCACCGGGTACCAGCCCGCTCAAGGTGGTCGCGAAGCTTCCGAGCGTCAACTTCCAGTCTGCCGACCCTTTCGGTTCTTATGAGTGGTCGACGCGAATCACGGTTCGCGGCTTCAACCAGAATCAGCTCGGCTTCACGCTTGACGACGTGCCGCTCGGCGACATGTCCTACGCGAATAACAACGGCCTTCACATCAGCCGCGCTATTTCGTCGGAGAATATCAGCTCGGTCGAACTGGCGCAGGGCGCCGGCGCGCTCGGCACCGCGTCGACCTCCAACCTTGGCGGCACGCTGCAGTTCAAATCGAGCGACCCGAAGGACGAATTGGGCGTTCTCGTTTCAGGCACTTACGGCAGCAACAACACGAACCACGAGTTCATGCGCGTCGATACGGGTCTGCTGCCCGGCGGCGGCAAGGCCTATATCAGCTATGGCCGTCAATATGCCGACAAGTGGAAGGGCGACGGCGTCCAGCGTCAGGACCAGGTCAACTCGAAATTTGTCCAGCCATTCGGCGAGGCTTTCAAGCTGACCGGCTTCCTGAACTATTCTGATCGCAAGGAAAACGACTATCAGGACCAGTCCTTCGAAGCGCTTGGCCGCCTCGGGTGGAACAACGACAATATCAGCGATAACTGGCCGCTCGCCGTTCAGCTCGCTGAAGCCTATCAGAACAGCACACCTTATCCGGCGCCCTACACAAGTCCTTGGGATGCCTATTACAACGCGTCCGGCCTTCGTAAGGACACGCTTGGCGGCCTTACCGCCGATTGGGATATCACCAGCAACGTACACCTGAAGGTGACCGGCTACGGCCATCACAACGAGGGTCAGGGCCTTTGGTGGACGCCTGCCGTTCCGACGCCGGGCGGCGCGCCGATCTCGGTGCGCACGACCGAATACAACATCAACCGCGGCGGTGTTGTTTCCTCGCTGAGCTGGAAGCTCGACACGCATGAGATCGAGGGCGGCTTCTGGTACGAGCACAACGACTTCAACAATGCGCGCCGGTTCTATGGCCTGAATGTTGACGGCACTAACCGCGACAGCCTGAGCTTCCAGTCCGACCCGTTCTATACGCAGTGGGAATCGGATTACACTACGAAGACCCGCGTTTTCCACCTGCAGGATACGTGGCAGATCATAGACCCGTTGAAGGTCAACTTCGGCTTCAAATCGATGAAGGTCGATATCGCGGGCAAGCCGGTCGTCTACTATCCCGCCAGCGTCTCCAGAGGCGAACTCACCACCGACAAGAAGTTCCTGCCTCAGGCTGGTGTGAATTATGAGCTGAACGATTGGAGCGAAGTTTTTGCCGACTACACGAAGAATGCCCGCGCCTTCAACTCCGGCAATTTCGGTGTGAGCCAGACGGCGTTCGACGCGACCAAAGACACGCTGCAGCCGGAAACTTCGGATACCTATGAACTCGGTTATCGCTTCCACATACCCAAGTTCGAGGGCGTCGTCGCGCTCTATCATGTGAAGTTCAAGAATCGCCTGCTGTCCGTTCAGGTCGGCAGCCCGATTCTTGGCTATGCCTCGGGTATCCAGAACGTCGGCGGTGTGACGTCGAACGGCTTCGAAGCTGCTGGCACCTGGCACTTCATCGAGAACTGGTCGCTGTTCGGCTCCTATGCCTATAACGACTCGACCTATGACGGCGATGTCGTCGATGCGCTCAACAACATCACCCATACGGCGGGCAAGACCACGGTCGATACGCCGAAGCATCTCCTCAAGGCCCAGCTGAGCTACGATGACGATACCGTCTTCGGTAACCTCGGCATGTCCTACATGAGCGAGCGCTACTATACCTACACGAACGACATCACCGTTCCGAGCCAGACGGTGTTTGACGCGACGCTCGGCTACCGCTTCCACGGCAGCGATCTGGCTGAAGGCGCCTCGATCCAGCTCAATGCGACGAATATCTTTGACAAGAAGTATATCTCGACGATCGGTTCGGGCGGTTTCGCCAACTCTGATCCGAGCGGTACGATGCAGACGCTTCTGCCCGGCGCTCCGCGTCAGTTCTACCTCACGCTGACGAAGCAGTTCTGATTTGCTTCATGCCGCGGCGCATGAGCGCCGCGGCATTCGTCAGACAACAAAAAGGCGTCGCCAATGGCGACGCCTTTTCTTTAATCCGCTGCGGGAAATTCAGATTTTCTCGATCTTGCTGGGTGCGAAGCCGGCGACCGAGGTTACGCGGAAATTGGCGAGTGGCGTGGCCTTGTAGGGTTTTGTCATGATTTCAACGGAGATGTATTCCGCTTTTGCTTCTTCACGCGTCAGGGTCATCAGGATGTAGCCCTTGTCGCGCTGGCTGCAGAATAGAACTTCCTTGTTCTGCTCCATGAAGGCCCGACCAAATTCGAGCCCGGGAAGATAGTCTTCTTCCGCAGGGCTGGTGATCGAGCTGGTGCCGAACTCGGCGGCGACATAGGTGCCGCCCGCATCGTGAAGTTCGTTCGTCCAGAAGGCGTGGCTGTCGCCAGAGACGACGATCGCGTTGCCGCCAGCCGCCTTGATCGCGTCGTAGACGCGCTCGCGCGCCGCGGGGTAGCCGTCCCAGCCGTCGAGATCGTAGGGCACGTCGTAAGTATAAAGATCGACATATTCCTGCGCCTTGGGCCGGAAGGTCGCGGGCATCGCATTGAGAACCTTGGCAACCGCCTCGGCACCCATTGCCTTGATCAGATTGGGCGCGACCGTGCGCGCCATCACCACCTGATTGCCGAGGACTTGCCATGTCCGTCCGGCAGCCGCCGAGGCCGCAAGCGTCTGGGCAAGCCACTGTTCCTGGCGCACCCCCATCATTTGCCGTTCGGGATTGGCGACAACGGCTTGAAGGGCCTCCGGGTCTGGACCGACGACATAGGGCGCGGGAGCCTTGCCGCCGTCGGCGACGGCCTTGAGGACCTTGGCGGCGACGTTCCTGTCGTTGACGCGCTTGCGTGTCGTGGGCGTGTCGCCTTCGTAGACGGCGAGAGGAATGTCGCCGGCGCGGCCATATTCGAGTTGATAGGAGCGGGCGACGAGCCGCGTCTCGACCATGATGAGGTCGGCAAGGTCGCCGAAGCGGAAGGAGCGATTGATCGCTTCGAAGGCACGGCCGGGTTCCGGTTCACGGATCGGCATCCATTCATAATAGGCCTTCATCGCCGCGCCCTCGCGCGCGAGCCACGGACCTTCCGACTTCGGCTGGTGGTTCTGCGCGCCGCCGATCCAGCTGTCGTTCGCTATCTCATGATCGTCCCAGACGCAGATCCAGGGGCAACGCGCATGGGCGGCTTGCAGATCCTTGTCGCGCTTGTAGAGCGCGTGGCGCATACGGTAATCGGCGAGCGTCACCATTTCATGCGGCGGCTCAGGAATGCGTCCGAGCTTGCGGCCGTTCTCCATGCCGTAGTCATCCTCACCCGCACCATATTCGTAGATGTAGTCGCCAAGCGCCACCACCGCGTCGACCCGCTCGCGCCGGGCGATGTGGTCATAGGCGTTGAAATAGCCATTGGGGTAGAGCGAGCAGGTGACGAAAGCCAGGACGACATCCTGCACTCTGTCCTGCGGCAGGGTGCGCGCACGTCCGACCGGCGACACAGTTTTCCCGCATTGAAAGCGATAAAAATAGTCATGGCCCGGCGCGAGGCTGGCAACATCGACCTTCACGGTAAAGTCACGCCCGGCATTCGTGTGAAAGACGCCTTGCGCCGCGATCCGCCTGAAGTGGGCGTCCGTTGCAACCGTCCACTTCACAGGTACGTCGGCCGCCTGCGAGTCGGGCGTAACGCGGGTCCAGAGTACGACTCGGTCCTGCAGCGGGTCGCCGCTGGCGACGCCGTGATCGAAACTCGCTTCCCCGTGAAAGACAGCCTCCTTGGCAAAAGCAACGGAAGGTGCAGCACTTCCCAATGCCAGAAGCGCCAGCGCGCGACGACGATCGATCCGCATGAATGAACTCCAGTAAGAAAACATTTTTAAGGACGAGACCGGCGCCTCAGGCGCCGCCTCCGCCTCGAATAGTCCTCTGCCATGAAGGCTGCGTGACATCGCCCGCTCCAACCAGGCCCGCGTGCAATAATCGGCACAGTGAAAAATATTTCGATTTAGTTGCGTCAGTTGTCACGCAAGCGACGCACGCATCGGATAGGGAAGGCGCGCGGCTGTGAAAGACGGCCGCGCTGGAAATGACCAAGAAACAGTATTGGTGGAATGTCGTATTTCGAAGAGCGGAAAGGGTCCGGGCGTCTTGTCGGTTTCTCCGCCGTCGCATTGCTCCATGTTGCGTTGATCTGGGCGCTGGCGAACGGGCTGGGCGCGAAGGTCGTCGAGGCGGTGCAGGGGCCGATCATGGCCAAGATCATCGACACGCCGGCCCCCAAGAGGGATGAGCCCCCGCCACCTCCGCCCCCGGCACTGGACAAGCCGCCGCCGCCTTTCGTGCCGGCGCCTGAAATCCACGTCAACCTGCCGCCGCCTGCGACGCCATCCAAGGCGATCACGGCGGTGCAGTCGAAAGTGGCGGCGCCGACCCGACCGGCCGTGCCGGATACAACTCCACGCAGCGATCCGCAGCATCCCAATCGCCAGCCGCCCTATCCAGCTTCGTCCCTCCGCATGAGGGAGCAGGGAAGAGTAGGTCTTCTTCTCTATGTCAAGGCGGACGGTACGGTACAGGAGGCGCGGGTTGAGCAGTCGAGCGGTTATTCAAAGCTCGACAAGGCCGCCGTTGAAGAGGCTTTGAAATCGTGGCGCTTCCTGCCCGCAACGCAAGGCGGCATTGCGGTTCCGAGTTGGCATCGCGTCGCGGTGTCCTTCCGACTGACGAACTGATCCGATTTTCGCACCGAGGGAACACTCCCTCGGCCGACTGTAGTTGCGGAGCGTAACGCGCCGCATGTGCTGAGCATCAAATTTTGGGGAATGGCCCATGGATATCCAAGTTCTTTCGCGCCCGATCGATGCGCGTCTCGTCACGCCGCAGAGGAAGGTCGGAACGAAGGCTTTCGTCCTTGCTTCCGTTTGTGTCCTCGCGGTTTCAGCCCTGCTGGCTTCTGCGCCGGCACGCGCAGCTGAAGATGCGGCCCCAGCAGCGATCTCGGCGCCTGCCGCAGATGCGGCGGCAGTAGCTCCTGCGCCGGCTGCGGACGGATCGGCGGCTGCGCCTGTAGCCGAAGGTCCGATGGCGGAAAGCGCCGCGGCGCCTGAAACCAACCCTTACGGTCTTTCCGCGTTGTGGGGGCAGGGCGATCTCGTTGCAAGGACGACGCTGGCGATCCTGGCTCTAATGTCCTTCGGGAGCTGGTATATCCTCATCACCAAACTCTTCGAACAGCGCGCCTTCTTCTCTTCCGGCAATGCCGCGCGCAAGCGGTTCGCGCAGGTCTCTGGTCTCAAGGAAAGCACGGAAGGTCTTGCGAAGTCGTCGGCGTTCCGCGCCGTGGCCGAAGAAGGCATCGCCGCTGTCGAGCGGCACTCCCGCGGGCTGGCGAGCGAAGTGAGTCTTGTCGACTGGACAGGACAGGCCCTCAATCGAGCAATCGACAGCATTGCCTCGAAGCTGCAGGGCGGGCTTGCCTTCCTCGCGACCGTTGGCTCGACGGCTCCCTTCATCGGCCTCTTCGGTACTGTCTGGGGTATCTATCATGCGCTGATCGCGATCGGCGTGGCGGGTCAGGCTTCGATCGACAAGGTCGCAGGCCCAGTGGGCGAAGCGCTCATCATGACGGCCATTGGTCTCGCCGTCGCCGTTCCCGCAGTGCTTGGCTATAACCTTCTCATTCGCCGCAACAAGGCGGCGCTGGAGCAGGTGCGGCGCTTCGCGATCGAAGTCGAAGCACGCATTCTGACGAAGGCTTGAGAGACGACGAGGCGCGGGAGCCGATCCCGCGCCTTTCGCATTGCGGATGTCGAGTGAGGAGTTGTCCAGATGGCGATGAATATAGGCTCGTCCGACGCCGAGGATGAGGTGATGTCGGCGATCAACACGACACCGCTTGTCGATGTGATGCTGGTTCTGCTGATCATCTTTCTGATCACCATTCCTGTTGCGATCCAGACGGCGCCGGTCTCGCTGCCGAAGGCGAATAGCCAGGCCAATGTGACGAAGCCGGAAAACATCACGATCGCAGTCGATGCGGAAGGCAACTATTACTGGAATGCGAGCCGTCTGCCCGACAAGGCGGCGCTTCTGGACAAACTCAAGACGGTAGCCGTGAAGGAGCCGCAGCCTGAGATTCAGGTGCGTGGCGACAAGGATGCACGCTTCGAATCCATTGGCACCCTGATCGTCGACTGCCAGCGCGCAGGGATCATGAAAGTTGGCTTTATTACCGAGCAGGATCGCGGCCAGCAGGGGGCGATGTAATCATGGCGATGAATATTGGCGGCGGCAGCGACGACGACGTGATGATGGACATCAACACGACGCCGCTCATCGACGTGATGCTGGTTCTGCTCGTAATGCTCATCATCACGATCCCGCTTCAGACGCAGGCGGTGAAGCTCGATATGCCGCAAACCCTGAACGCGCCGCCGCCTGCGGTGGAGCCGCAGGTCGTCGATCTCGAAGTCGATTTTGACGGAACCGTATTCTGGAATGGCATCGCGGTCCCGAATACCGGGCAGCTCGATGAGTATCTGAAGGCAGCCGCCGCGCAGGACCCTCAGCCGGAAATCCACCTGAAGCCAAATCGGCTGGTGAAATATGACTACGTTGCGAAGGTGCTGTCCGCCGCGCAGCGGCTCGGCGTCGACCACATCGGCTTTGTCGGCAACGAACAGTATATGGATTGAGGCGGCGTGAGTGAGGCAGGAGAGAATCTGATGCGGGAGTTCCGGATGAAGGGTGTGGCTGGTCGTGCGCTGTCCATATGCATGGTGGCTGGCGCCATGACATTGTCGCCGGCCTCGTCGTCGCCAGGTATTTTCGGTACAGCTTCCGCGCAGGCCGCCGAGCAGGCTATCGGAACGGCTTTGGGCAAGCCCCTCAAAGAGGCTCAAGACCTTGCAAATGCGGGCAAGTACCAGGCCGCGCTGAAGAAGGTCAAGGAGGCGGATGCCATTTCCGGCAAGAGCGCCTATGAGAGCTTCGTCGTCGACGATTTCCTGCTTTTTCTCAATGTGAATCTCAAGGACTATGCCGCTGCCGCCGCAGCGGGCGAGGCGGCGCTGGCGACCGGAGAAGTGCCGGCGAAGGATCGTCCGCAGCGTTTGAAGACTCTGGCGCAGCTCCATTATTCGGTGAAGAACTACGGGAAGGCTGTGAGCTTCGCGCAAACCTTCCAGAAGGAAGCGGGCGTCGATCTTGAACTTCAGAAGCTCGTCGTTCAGTCGTTCTATCTTCAGGGCGACTATGTGAAGGCCGAGGCCGGAGCGAAGTCGCTCCTTGCCGCGGTGCGGGCGGCAGGCGGGAAACCGGACGAGACTGTGCTGCAGCTCTGGCTTTCTTCGGCGTTCAAGCAAGGCGACAGGAGCGGGCAGCGCGAGGCGCTGACGGAATTGCTCGCCTTCTATCCCAAGCCTTCCTATGTCGGCGATCTCCTCGCCCTCGTCGCCGCCGATCTCGGTCGATCCAACCGCATGAGCCTCGAGATATTCAGGGTGAAGCGCGCCGCCGGACTGCTGAAGAATTCCGACGACTACATGGAGATGGCGCAGCTCGCCATTCAGCTCGGTCTTCCCGGCGAGGCCGAGAGTGTCATGAACATGGGATTTTCAGCTGGCGTGTTCGGCGGTCAGAACAAGGGCCGTGAGCAGCGCCTTCTTGCCATGGCAAAGAGTCAGGCGGCGAAAGACGAGCCGACCCTCGGCGCCACCGCCGGCACACCGGATGCCAAGGCAGCGCTCGGCGAAGCTTATGCATCCTATGGCAAGACCGACAAGGCCATCGCACTTTACCGGGATGCTCTCGCTTCGAGCTTTGCAGGAAGCGCCGTCGCGCGTCTCCATCTTGGTCAGGCGATGCTCGCCAAGGGCGATGCCGCGGGCGCCCGACAGGTATTTGCCGGTGTGAAGGATGCCAAGCTAGCGCCGTTGGCAAACCTCTGGGCGCTTGTTGCGAAGTGATGAAGGCGCTCCCGAGAGCAGCGTTTGGCTTCGCTGCACCTAGTCCGAGCGATGCGTACCACGCAGCGGAGAGGGGCAGGCGTCGTTAGTGTCCTCCACGCGCGGTCGCTTCCGTCTTCGGCGTGAGCACGGAGAAGAAGCTGCCTTGCGTCAGCACGCGTAGCCGTTCGGGATCGAAGTTCGGCGCCTTCCCGAAGTGGAAATAGACGATGTATGGGAAGCGATTGCCCCATTCGATCGTGTATTGCATGTGGTGGAGGCCCA
This sequence comes from Pseudomonadota bacterium, assembly GCA_021780275.1. Next base: position 3,102 of record JAJXZC010000104.1, on the reverse strand, counting down.
TCAGCGCGAGCCACTTCGGCGTCGGCGTGGGGGCCGCGAAAGTCAGGCGGGCAATGTCGGGTTTCAATGGGACGCCGACGGGCGTGTCCAACGGCAGGTATTTGCCGACTGCGCGCATCGGCTGCATTCCCTTGCCGGTGAATTCGTAGGGATTGAATATATGCCGGTCGATCGTCGCATAGCTCATCAGATGCGCATAGGACATGCGGGTGGTGGTATGCATCAACGGGCCGCGCGTGGCTTCCACCGTGAAGACGGGCGCGTCTGCGGGCAGTATTGAGCTTGCCGCGCGCCATTCCGCTACCTGCGCACTCATCGGTCGCCATACAAAAATCGAAAGGGCGGTATGAAGCGCGAGTGTGCCTAGCGCGAGCACAAGCACCAATATGCGGCCTCGCGCCTGCACCTCGAATCGAGTTGAGGCAAGCGCGAGGAATACGAGGGACACAAGCAGTCGCGCATCGACGTCGACCGCATCGAGCAGGCGACTTGGAAAAAATATGCAGGCAGCGGACAGTGTGAGAAGCGGACCGCGCATCATCGGCGCGATCGCGAGCGATCTTGCCCGCACAAGGAATATTGCAGTGGATAACCAGATGAGCGTCGCGACGATGTCGGGGGCGATGAGGTTGGTGTAGAGCGGCGCAAGTAGCGCTCGAATCTTGCTCCAGTGACTAAGGCCCACATCGAAGCCAGACTCGCCTGCCCCGGCGGCGAGTGGGACGAGGAGGAGTGGCAGGATGAACATGCCGATAACGCTCAACCCCGCCAACACAACGCCCTTCAACCCCATGCCCGCAAACCTGCCTCGCCAGAACCAGCCGAACATCGCAATCATCGCGAACATCAGGGCAAATATATGCGCGAAGAAAATTGCGGTGCCGCCGAGCGTGCCGACCACGAGAAGAGTCAGCCAACTCGCCTGCGGTCGCGACACAAGGAGCAGAAGCATCCAGAACAGGATTGCGATCCCGACCAGATAGTTCACATAGCCCATGGTGGTGACGAGGTTGAGGAATAGCGCAGGCGCCGCCAGAACGAGCGGGTCGTTCTCGCCGAACAGCCGCTTGCGGATGAACCAGACCGAGGCGCAGATCGAAAGCTGTGCGAGCGCGATTGTCACGAGCACGACATGCTCGGGCGTCGCGAGCCTGCAGAGCGGCAGGTTGATGAGGTCGATCGCCAGATTGGGGATGATGCCGAGCCGGAACTCATACATACCCGCGAAATCGGCGGGATGGCAGGCGATGTAGAGCCGCGCCGCATGGTTCGGGAAGTCGACGATGGGCGGGTAAGCGATCATCGCGAGCGGCAAGGCCGCAAGGATGCACAGCGCCGCATAGACCCAGCCGTTGACCCGCTGCATTCGCATTCTCTTCCCCCGAACAGGGACGGGCGGCTTTCCCGGGCCGGACCGCGCAATGTTCAGCCGATATTACGAACGGCGCGGGGCGGCTGCGTCAATCGCCGGCGCGGGCCTTATGCCGACATTTTGCCGGTTCGACGCATCATTTCATGAATATGTTCGTCTACGGTGCAAGATGAAGGATGCCCCCGCCTTCGATGCGGCAACCTGACCAACGGCGGTGTCATCGGGGGCGTGCTTCCGATGGCATTCTCTGCCTCACACGGTTTCGCCCGCCCTCCTTCGCGCAGTAAAGGGCATCGTCGGCGCGGCTCAGTGGCTGCGTCGTATCCTTGTCCCCGGGATCAAGAACGGTCACGCCGACGCAGACCGTGACCTTTATGATTTCTCCGTCAGCCTCAATCTCCGCGTTCTCCAGATCTTCGCGCAAGCGCTCGGCCACGACGATAGCTGCGTTGGCATCTGTGTCAGGCAGGATGACGCCAAACTCTTCGCCACCCAGCCTGCCGATTGTGTCGATTTCCCTCAGCTCCCTCCGCAGCGCATCTGCGAAATGCAAAAGCACGGTGTCGCCGGCCACATGGCCAAACGTATCGTTGATGGCCTTGAAGTGGTCGAGGTCGAGCATCAGCAGGACGCATGGACGCTTCGTGCGATGATAAAGTTTCAACGCCTGCGCCAGGCAATCGGTGAAATGACGACGATTGTTGACCTGCGTCAGGCTGTCGGTTGTCGCGAGGCGGGTCAGCGCTGATTCATATTCGAGATTTCTGATGGCGCTGATCATGATTTCGGCTATGGCCTGAAGAAATGCACCATCCGGTGGAAGGCGCGCGGACCTTCGCTTCCTGCTTCCCCAGCAAAGGTAGTATTCATCGTCCTGTCCGGCGCTCACATGCGCGCATAGCATTCTGGCCAGGTCGAGTCGCAGAATGGGCTCGAATTTTTTCCGTTGTTCGTCGGGCAGCCGCGAGAGCTCGCGGAGCGGCACGGCTCCGCCTTCACATGCCTCCGCCAGGCACGCCCATAATGCATTGACCTCGACATCGGACAAGTCCGCATCTTCATTCCACCATTGTTGTAGATGAACGCCCTGTTCCCTGTTCGATTTGCGCATGAAAAAGGCGCGGTCGCCGCGGGTCTCGGAGACGATGAACTCGAGGGCCGAGCGTATGTTGCCTTCGGCTTCGGACAGGCCGTTGAACAGCATTCGTCTGGCGACTTCGCCGCGAATATTCTCCATCAAGAGCAGAGCGCCGAGCACGCGGAAGGTACGCAGAAAAGCCAGCAGGAATATGATGACCAGCGCCATTACAAAGCAGACGGAAAGAAGGGTGTTCTGTTTGAGGCGCGCCTGCCGGGCGGTAATAAAGGTATCAATCTGGTCGCTCAGATGCGCCAGGCCATGTGCGTATATGCTCTTCTGATGCTCGTATTCCTCGCCAAGAATGATGCGTTGGGCTTGTGCGGCGTTCCCTGCTGCGACAAGGCGGAAAGACTGACTCTCCAGCTCGTAAATCCGCTCATTCGCTTGCGATATCTCCTCAAGCGGTTTGCTTGGTATCGATAGAAGCTCCGAGGTCGATTTGAGTTCGCGCGTCAGTCTTTCTTGAAAAATATCGTAACGGCGCTTCCATTGCGGATCCGCCAGAAAAGCATTGGCGCGCGCTGACATGGTCAACACTTCATCATAGTAGCGGATATTGCCCTCCGCGCGGATCAGCTTCTGCGAAACG
>JAJXZC010000228.1 GCA_021780275.1 Pseudomonadota bacterium | reverse complement strand
CGAGCATGGGGATGACCATGGGCGCGATCGCGATGACGCGGTCATCCACGGCGCCGGTGAGCCAGGTGGTCCAGCCGCGTTTCGAGGCGCCCGTGACCACGAACCGCTCGACGAGCTTGCCCTGTTTCCTGGACCAGTCTTGAATGGCGTCCATGGCACGCACGGCGCTCTTGGTCATGGGCAGTAACAGGGGCCAGTTGGTGTCACCGGTCTCGAGGAAGCGGACGAACGTCTCGGAGATGAGTGAGTCTTCCTGGCGATCGCCCAGCAGGGGCTGATTGGGCACCTGGGAAAGCTCGGCCACGCGGGTACCGCAAACTCGCGCCAGGGCGACGATGATGGGGTCCGGCTTGCGCGGGCCGTTCCGCCCCGCAACGGGCAGTACCTGCAAAACCCCGATATCAACGGCGGCAACATCCTGATCAACCCTGAAACAAAAAGGCTCGAAGGCATCATCGATTTCGGCGACGCTTACTACGGCCCGCTGTCAAAACTGGGGAGCGCCATCGGCATGGGCATACACGATGACAAGAAAACGCACACGGGCATAAACGTTCTCGTCCGTCAGGAGATCGACCGGCTCCTGCGGACGTCGCAAACGCTCACGCCGCAACGTTTCTCTTCCGCTGGCCGATCAGTTCCCTGAACCAGTGAAAGCTGTCCTTGGGCGTGCGCCTGCAACCCTTTTTATAATCGACATGCACCAGCCCGAAGCGCGGACCGTAGCCTTCCGCCCATTCGAAATTATCAAGTAGCGACCAGGCGAAATATCCGTCCAGCGGCACGCCGTCCGCGCGGGCGCGGAAGGCTTCCTTTAAATAAGCGTCGTAATAATCGATGCGTCTTTGGTCGTGGACTTTTCCGTCGGCGCCCGGCGCGTCATTGAACGCGCCGCCGCCCTCGGTGATGATGATGCGCTTCGGGTTGTAGCGTTCTTTCAAATCGGTCAGCGCGTCGTAAATCCCCCGCGGCACGATCGGCCAGCCGAGATCGGTCGTGCCGATCGGGTCGATTTTTCCGGCGTTGTGCGCGTACGCCATCCGCGCGGGAATCTCTTCGTCCACGGGTATCGCGTAATCCGGACAATAATGGTTGATGCCCAGAAAATCGCCCGGCGCGCGGCACGTCTCAAGATCGCCTTCGCGCACATAAGGCGCGATATGATCGTGGATATTGGCTGGGTATGCGCCCCTGAAGGCCGGGCCGAAAAAGCCGTCGGACCAGACCGACATCATCAGCCGGGCCGCCGCGACATTTTTCGGATCGTCATCCACGGGATAAATCGGGAAGTGCGTGTAGCTGGACGCGACCTGTGCCGCGCCGAACGCCGCCTTGATCTGCCTGTAACTTTTTCCGTGCACCATGTTGAGATGGTGCATGGCCGCATACATGGCGGCCGCGCTTCTAAGGCCCGGCGCGTGATCGCCGCTATAATGCCCGACATAGGACACGACCGAAGGCTCGTTCAGAATAATGAAATTGGGAATATCGGCGCCAAGGTGTTTCAGCACCGCATCAACATATTCCCCGAAAGCGCCGACAACCGCGCGGTTCGTCCAGCCGCCTTTCGCCTGCAAAGCCGACGGCAAATCCCAATGGTAGAGCGTGACGTAAGGCGCGATGTCTTTTTCGCGCAACGCGCCGAGCAGACGCTTGTAAAAATCCACGCCTTTCAGGTTGACCGCGCCCGTGCCATCCGGCAAAAGCCTGGGCCAGCTCAGCGAAAAACGGTAAGCCTTCACGCCCAGCTCGGCCAGCAACGCGACGTCTTCGCCAAAGCGGTGATAATGGTCGCACGCCACGTCGCCCGTATCGCCGTTTTTCACCCTGCCCGGCTGGCGCACGAAGTCGTCCCATATGCTGGCTTTCTTTCCGTCCTCGAAGGCCGCGCCCTCGATCTGATAGGAGGACGTCGCCGTTCCCCAGACGAAACCGTCCGGAAGCCCGCGCGCCATCGATTTCACTTCGTCCGTTGCCATGATATCCTCCGTCGCCGCAACACTGTCTTGAGATTAAAGGCAGAATACCTTAAAAAGGCAGGCGACGTAAGGTTAAAATCGAACAGGACACACATGCCCGCGCAATTCGGCCTGCTCAAGACAAAACGCTTCCTGCCCCTGTTCCTGACGCAGTTTCTGGGCGCGCTGAACGACAACGTCTTCAAAAACGCGCTCGTCATGCTCATCACCTACCGCGCCGCCGCGACATCCGGCATCGATCCGCGCCAGCTGGTCGTGATCGCCTCGGCGATTTTCATCCTGCCGTTCTTTCTGTTTTCGGCGACGGCGGGGCAACTCGCGGACAAGTACGACAAGGCGCGGCTCATCCGCGTCATCAAAACCGTCGAAATCGTTCTGATGCTTATGGCCTCCGCGGGATTCCTGCTGCAAAACGACGCCATGCTTCTCGGCGTTCTTTTTCTCGGCGGCACGCATTCGGCTTTTTTCGGACCGCTCAAATACAGCATCCTGCCGGAACATCTCGAGGAGAACGAACTGGTTGGCGGCAACGCGCTCGTCGAGGCGGGAACGTTTCTCGCCATACTGCTCGGCACAATCATCGGCGGGATTTTCATTTTGAAAACCGGCGGCGGCCTCGTCATCTCGCTCGTCATTCTCGCCGTCGCCGTGACGGGATGGATGGCCAGCCGAAAAATCCCCCCTGCTCCGGCAGGCGCGCCGCGCCTCGAAATCAGCGCAAATTTCATCGCCGAGACATGGCGCATCATCCGCTACGCACAAGGCAACAGATCGGTTTTCATCCCCATCATCGGCATTTCCTGGTTTTGGCTGCTGGGCTTCGCGTTTCTGGCGCAGTTTCCCGTCTACGGCAAGGATGTCATCGGCGGAGACGCGAGCATCGTGACTTTATTTTTAACCGTCTTCTCCGTCGGCATCGCGCTCGGCTCCCTCATCTGCAACAAGCTGCTCAAGGGCCGCATCAGCGCCGCCTACGTGCCCATGGGCGCGTTTGGCATGACGGCTTCCATCATCGCGCTGTGGATCGCCAGTCCGACTGCGGCGGCGCATGTGCAGCTTGTCACCGCCGGACAATTTCTTTCCGCCTTTGCCGGATGGCCTGTTTTGACCAGCCTGCTCGCCATCGCCATGTTCGGCGGCATTTATATCGTGCCGCTTTACACACTCATGCAGACGCGTTGCGCGGAAAGCCACCGTTCGCGCGTCATCGCCGCGAACAATATCCTGAACG
>JAJXZC010000744.1 GCA_021780275.1 Pseudomonadota bacterium | reverse complement strand
GCGATGCGCGACGGCAAGCGCCTCTATTTCCTGGTTGATGAGGGAGGCAACCGGCAACAGCGGGCTTCCACGGTCTTGCGGGATGTCGAGTATGTCATTGAGGCGCATTTCGAGCTGACCGAGCAGGCAGGTCCGGAGGACAACGAAGGCAAGCATCTCGACATCTTCAGCCGCCGGGCGCGGCGCGGCCAGTGCTTTCACCAGCCCTGCCTCGGCACGCGGGAATTTGCCGCCTGCTTCGAGCTGATCGAACCGGACGCGCCTATGCCCGAACCGCTGGAGAAGACGAGGGACCTCGGCTTCGGCGAACCCCGCGATCTCGGCTTCATGCTGTGGGACATCGACCATGGGGCAAAGAGCAAGCCGTCGATGTTCTTCCGCGCCGTTCTGCAAGACGGCGTGATGAAGGTACCCAAGCCCGACTCGCCGGAGGTTCGCAAATGAGCATCCTTGCCTCGCTCGTCCGCGCTTATGACCGCCTGCACGATGCGCCGCCCTTCGGCTATTCGATGCAGAATGTCGGCGTGATCGTCAGCTTGAACGAGGATGGCACGGTTGCGAATGTTATCGACTGGCGCGAGGGCGAAGGCAAAAGACGCAAGCCGCGCCCCATGCTAGTGCCGCAGCCGATAAAGCGAGCATCTAATATCGCGCCAAACTTCCTCTGGGACAAAACTGCGTATGTTTTAGGTGTAACGTCTGGCGAGCGAAAGCGCACGGCGCAAGAACACGCTGCCTTCAGGGACCGTCATGCAAAAGACCTGGCCGACACCGACGATGCCGGACTGAAAGCGCTGCTTTCATTTCTACAGCAATGGACCCCCGAACAATTCGTCGAACCTCTCTGGTCGGAAGAGCTCAAAGACCAGAACGTGATCTTCGTGCTCGAGTCAGACCGGCCGCAGGGCCTGTGGCTCCACGCCCGGCCGGCCGCCAAGGCTCTGTGGGGCCGGATTGGAGGGGAGAACACCGCCGGCGCCCAGGTCTGCCTGGTGACGGGAAATCACGACCCTATCGCACGGCTGCATCCCGCCATCAAAGGCGTTTGGGGCGGCCAATCCTCGGGCGGGTCGATCGTTTCCTTCAACCTCGATGCCTTCGAATCCTACGAACACAAGCAAGGCGACAATGCGCCGGTCTCGGAAGCTGCTACGTTCGCCTATACGACTGCCCTTAATCGATTCCTCGAACGGAACAGCAAGCATCGAATCCAGATCGGCGACGCCTCGACGGTATTCTGGGCCGACACCGCCGATATGGAAGTCACCGCCGATGCCGAGGGCGCTTTCTTCGGAATGTTTGCCGACGCCAGTGCGGCGGCTGAAGATGAGGCGGAGTCGAAGAAGATCGGCATTCTGCTGGAAAGGTTGCGCAAGGGCGAACCGCTCGAAACGCTGGATCCGAAACTGTCGAAAGGCGTCCGTTTCCATGTGCTCGGCCTCGCGCCGAACGCGGCGCGGCTGTCGATCCGATTTTATCTCGAAGACGATTTCGGCGCGTTGGCGAGAAACTATCAGCGTTTCATTGACGACAAGCGCGTCGAGCCGGTTGGCCATGAGCCTTATCCGCCGCTCTGGCGGTATTTGCGGGAATTGGCGGTGCTCGGCAAAAGCGAAAACGTGCCGCCCAATCTCGCGGGTGAATGGATGCGGTCGATCCTGAGCGGAACCCGCTATCCCCTGACGCTGCTTTCAACGGTGTTGTCGCGCATCCGCGCCAACGGGGAGATCAACGCGCTGCGCGTAGGCATTCTGCGGGCCGTGCTCGTCCGTAACTTTGGAATGACGCCGGATAGCGGCGACAAACGCAGGGAGGCGCCAGTGGCACTGGATCCGGAAAACAGGAACAAGGGCTATCTGCTCGGAAGGCTCTTTGCTGTCTATGAGCAGGCGCAGACGGCAGCGCTCGGCCGCAATGTCAATGCTACCATCAAGGACAAATTCTACGGCTCGGCTTCGGCAACGCCACGAAACGTCTTCGCGCTTCTTGATCGTGGATCGGCAAATCATCTCGCAAAAGTCGGCAAGAAGCATCCGGGCCAGCGCGTCAATCTGGAGCGTTCGATCGGCAGCATCATGGAAGCAATGTCTCCGGACGACGACCCCTTCCCTGCATCGCTCAACGCCGCCGAGCAGGCAATGTTCGGGCTTGGCTATTATCATCAGCGCGGAGAATTCTTCCGCAAGCGCGACACGGCAGAGACGGAGGCCGCATAATGACAACGATTGCCAACCGCTATGATTTTGTTCTGCTTTTCGATGTCGCCAAGGGAAATCCCAATGGCGACCCCGATGCAGGCAATTTGCCGCGGCTTGATTCTGAAACCAATCACGGCCTGGTTTCGGACGTCAGCCTCAAGCGCAAGGTCCGTAACTATGTCGAACTTGCAAAGGGCGGTATCGATGGGCACCACATTTATGTGGAAGAAGCGTCCATCCTCAATGACAAGCACCGGCAAGCCTACAAGGCGCTTCGTCCCGACGATCCAAAGGTCGACAAGGAGCCCAAACTCAACCCAAAGGACGACGGAGAGGCCAGACAACTGCGCGACTTCATGTGCCGCAACTTCTTCGACGTTCGCACCTTCGGCGCCGTCATGTCGACGGGCATCAATGCCGGGCAAGTGCGCGGCCCGGTGCAGATAACTTTCGCGAGCTCCATCGAGCCGATTGTGCCGCAGGAAATTTCGATTACGCGCATGGCGGCGACGAACGAGGCTGAGAAAAAGCAGCGCGCCGAGGGAGGCGAAGAGGAAAACGATCGCACCGAAAACCGGACCATGGGGCGCAAATATATCGTGCCCTACGCGCTTTACCGGGCGCATGGCTTCATTTCGGCCAAACTCGCGGAACGGACGGGCTTTTCCGACAGCGATCTCGAACTTTTGTTCGAGGCTTTGTCGAGCATGTTCGAGCACGACCGCTCCGCCGCTCGCGGAGAAATGTCGACGCGCAAACTCATTGTATTCAAACATGAAAACGCGCTGGGTAATGCGCCGGCCCATGCTCTGTTCGATCGCGTGAAGGTCGGCCGCAACATTGACGGCGAGTTTCGCGAGGTCGACAGTCGCATTGACAATTATGCGCCCGCCCGCGCCTTTGCCGATTACACGGTTTCGATCGATCGAGGAAACCTGCCGGCCGGCATCGAGATTCTGGAGAAGCTGTGAGGTGATGGAGAGCGGTGCGGGAGAGCCTTTCGCTTACAGATCG
>JAJXZC010000006.1 GCA_021780275.1 Pseudomonadota bacterium | reverse complement strand
TGTGGAAGTGTTTGCGTGTGGAGCGGTAACTCGGAACAGGCAAGGACTTCTTTAATCGAATTCTACGATTGAACTAAGTCTAGCACGGATTCCAGTTACGTGCGGCCCAAAGTCTGTACTCTTCAAAGATTTATCCATTGGGACCGCGAGAAGCATGCTGCGCGGGCGCGGGATGGAGCGCGGGAAACGGTCGGCGAGGCGATGGAGAATGTCGCGGATGACAGCGCCCGTGGGGCTCGTGACAACGCCGATGACGTCGGGAAGAAACGGCAGGGGCTTCTTGCGCTCCGCCGCAAAGAGGCCCTCGGCGGCAAGCTTCTTCTTGCGCTCCTCAAGCAGCGCCATCAGCGCACCGGCGCCAGCCGGCTCGAGCTGCTCGATGACGATCTGGTATTTGGAACTGCCGGGATAGGTGGTGAGCTTGCCCGTCGCCACGACCTCGAGGCCTTCGGCCGGCTTGAAGCGGAGCTTCGAATAAACGCCTTTCCAGATTACGGCTTCGAGCCGCGCGCTTTCGTCCTTCAGCGCGAAATAGGAATGACCCGAGGAATGGACGCCGCGAAAGCCTGTGATTTCGCCACGCACACGCACATGGCCGAAGGTGTCCTCGACCGTCCGCTTCAACGCGAAGGAAATCTCGCTGACCGAGAATTCATGCGCGTTTCCGGCGCTCCCGGATGGGGCCCCTGTTCTGCCTTTCGCCGATTCGGACATGTCTCGTCTGGGTTCTTTCTGGTCTGGCTCTGAGCGGTTTCAATCCGGGGCAACCCTGCCCCGGCGGCGGGCGCCAGGGTTGCCTCGGCTTGAACTCATGTTACAAGGAAAACCCTCCAGGCCCACCCCGCAAGGGAGCGGCTCGTCTTCGATTCTCAAAGGGTTTCCGGGGCTCGGCATGAATGTCCTGATTATCGGTTCGGGCGGCCGCGAACACGCCCTCGCCTGGAAGATCGCGGCAAGCCCGATGGTCGAGCGGCTCTATTGCGCTCCGGGCAATGGCGGCATCGCGCAGGTCGCCGAATGCGTGACGCTGAAGCCGCTCGACTTCGAGGGCATCGTCCGTTTCTGCCGCGACAGGAAGATCGGTTTCGTGGTCGTCGGGCCCGAGGACCCGCTGGTGAACGGGCTCGTCGACCGGCTGGACAGCGAGGGCATCAAATCCTTCGGGCCAAGCGCGGCCGCGGCGAGGCTCGAAGGCTCCAAGGGCTTCACCAAGGATCTTTGCGCGGAGTTCGGCATTCCGACGGCAGCCTATGGCCGCTTCTCCGATGCGGCGGCGGCGAAAGCCTTTGCCCGCAAGAAAGGCGCGCCCATCGTTGTGAAGGCAGACGGGCTCGCCGCCGGAAAGGGCGTGATCATCGCCGGGACCGCCGCCGAGGCAGAGGCGGCGATCGACGACATCTTCAGCGGCCGATTCGGCGCCGCCGGTGCCGAGGTCGTGATCGAGGAATTTCTCGACGGTGAGGAGGCGAGCTTTTTTGCACTGTGCGACGGCAGGACCGCGCTGGCGCTCGCGACCGCGCAGGACCACAAGCGCGTGTTCGATGGCGACAAGGGCCCGAACACGGGCGGCATGGGCGCCTATTCGCCCGCGCCGGTTCTCACGCCCGAGATGTGCGAGCGCGTGATGCGCGAAATCATCGAGCCGACCGTCGTCGCCATGCAGAAGCGAGGCACACCCTTCAAGGGCGTCTTCTTCGCCGGTCTCATGATCACCGCGAAGGGCCCGCAGCTCATCGAATACAACACCCGTTTCGGCGATCCGGAATGCCAGGTGCTGATGACACGTCTCGCTTCCGATCTCCTGCCCGCGCTCATCGCCACGCATGACGGAACGCTCGACAAGGTTTCGCTCGACTGGAAGGACGAGGCCGCGCTCACCGTGGTCATGGCGGCGAAAGGCTATCCCGGAGATTATGCGAAGGACACCGCGATCGACGGTCTCGATGCCGCGGGCGCCACGCCCAATGTCCATATCTTCCATGCGGGTACACGGATCGATGGCGGAAGGACGCTTTCGACCGGAGGTCGCGTGCTCAATGTTACGGCGACCGGAGCGACCGTCGCCGACGCGCAGGCCGCCGCCTACAGGGCCGTCGATCTCATTCAGTGGCCGGAAGGCTTCTGCCGCCGCGACATCGGCTGGCGCGCGATCGAACGCGAACGCCGTTCCCGATAAGATCGTGGCTTGATCAGGGAACGGCCTACTAATAACGTCGTCAAAAGGGGAGGAAGGGCCATGAGTAACGAGGCCAGGGGCGCGGGGGCGGAGCCTAGCCGACAGGATCAGTTTTCGGGCACAAAGGACGTGGCCGAGAGCCATCGCTTCGATGCGGCGAGGCTCGAAGCCTATATGACCAGGCATGTCGAGGGCTTTCAGGGCCCCTTGACCGTTCGCCAGTTCAAGGGCGGTCAGTCGAACCCGACCTATCAGCTCATCACGCCCGCGCGCAAATATGTGCTGCGCCGCAAGCCGCCGGGAAAGCTCCTTCCCTCCGCGCATGCGGTCGACCGCGAGTATAAGGTGATCACCGCGCTTCACGGCGTCGGATTTCCCGCGCCGCGCACCTATTGTCTTTGCGAGGATGATGAGGTCATCGGCACGGCTTTCTACATAATGGACATGGTGGAAGGCCGTGTGCTCTGGGAGCCCCTGCTTCCCGGTCAGGACCCGGCGACACGCTGGAAAATCTATTCATCACTCAACGAGACGATGGCGCGGCTCCACACGGTCGATTACGAGGCGGTTGGCCTCGGCGATTTCGGCAAGCCCGGCAATTATTTCGTCCGCCAGATTTCGCGCTGGTCGAAGCAATATGTCGCCTCGGAGACGGAAACCATCACCGAGATGAACAGGCTGATGGAGTGGCTGCCGGAAAACGTGCCGCAGGACGATTCGACGTCGATCGTGCATGGCGACTACAGGCTCGACAACACGATCCTTCATCCGACTGAACCGAAGGTCATCGCGGTACTCGACTGGGAGCTTTCAACACTCGGCCATCCGCTCGGCGACTTCACCTATAGCTGCATGCAATGGGTGATGCCCGGACAGGGCACGGGCGGCGGTACGGGCTCGATCGCAACGGCGGACCTCAAGGGCCTCGGCATTCCGACGCTTGAGGAATATATCAAGATGTATTGCGATCGCACCAACCGCTCCGGCATCGACAATCTCGATTTCTATTTCGCCTACAACTTCTTCCGCCTCGCAGGCAT
>JAJXZC010000535.1 GCA_021780275.1 Pseudomonadota bacterium | reverse complement strand
GACAGGCAACAACGGAAGCGCTTTCGGCGGCCTCACCGGCAACACACCCTTCTATAACGTAACCTTGGGCCTTGCGATGACGATTGGCCGCTTCGCAATGATCGTCCCCATGCTCGCCGTCGCCGGATCTCTGGCACGCAAGCGCAAAATCGCCGCCTCTGCCGGGACCTTTCCGACGGATGGCGCTCTTTGGGTCGGCATTCTGGTGGCGGTCATCCTTGTCGTCGGCGGCCTCACCTTCTTCCCCGCGCTCTCCCTGGGACCGATCGTCGAACATTTCTCCATGCTCAACGGCACGCTTTATTGAGGCTTCATCATGTCTCTCCTACACACCCCGGATCGTCCCGGTGCGCACAAGATCGGTACCCGCTCTCTATTTGAAGGTGAGTTGGTGCAGCAGGCTGTCATCGATTCCTTCGTCAAGCTCGACCCACGGACGCTGATCAGAAACCCGATCATGTTCGTGGTCGAGACGGTAGCCGCACTCACCAGCGTCATCCTCGTTCGGGACATCGCTATCGGAGCCGGTCATATCGGCTTCACGGCGCAGATTGTTGGCTGGCTCTGGTTTACCGTTCTCTTCGCCAACTTCGCGGAAGCCATTGCCGAAGGGCGCGGCAAGGCGCAGGCCGATGCGCTTCGTCGGACACGTTCCGACGCGACCGCAAAACGTCTCCTCGATAGAGGTGACTACGAGGTCGTCGCCGCGGCCGAACTCAAGGTCGGCGACGTTACCCTGGTCGAAACAGGCGACCTCATCCCCAGCGACGGCGAGGTCATCGAGGGTGTCGCCTCGGTCGACGAATCCGCCATCACGGGCGAATCCGCACCGGTCATCCGCGAAAGCGGCGGCGATCGCTCGGCGGTGACCGGGGGTACGCGCGTGCTCTCAGACCATATCAAGGTACGCATCACCGCTGCTCAGGGCTCGACCTTTCTCGACCGTATGATTCACCTCGTCGAAGGCGCCGCGCGGCAGAAGACGCCGAACGAGATCGCGCTCAATATTCTGCTCGTCGGGTTGACGATCATTTTCGTATTTGCGACGGCCAGCATTCCAAGCTTTGCAGCCTATGCAGGCGGCCACATTCCAGTCGTGGTTCTCGTCGCGCTCTTCGTGACCCTCATTCCAACGACCATCGGCGCACTCCTGTCCGCCATCGGGATCGCGGGCATGGACAGGCTCGTCAAATTCAATGTGCTTGCCATGTCCGGCCGCGCCGTCGAAGCCGCGGGGGACGTCGATACGCTTCTCCTCGACAAGACAGGAACGATCACGCTCGGAAACCGCGTCGCAAGCGAATTCATCCCGCTTCCCGGCGTGGCGGAATCCGAGCTCGCCGACGCGGCGCAACTTTCCTCGCTCAGCGACGAAACGCCGGAAGGCCGGTCGATCGTGGTCCTGGCCAAGGAGAGATACGGCCTACGCGGCAGAGGACTCGCCGGGCATGGTGCAAGCTTCGTCCCCTTCTCCGCGCAGACCAGAATGAGCGGCGTCGACGTCGACGGTCATCAGATAAGGAAGGGAGCCGCCGATGCCGTTCTCGCGTTCATCGCCGGCAAGCTCCCGCAAGGCAAAGCTGCACCCTCGAAGGAATTTCAGCAAATTGTCGACCGGGTGGCACGTTCCGGCGGCACACCGCTTGCCGTCTCGATAGATAACCGCATCCTCGGCGTCATCCACCTCAAGGATATCGTCAAGGGCGGCATCAGGGAGCGGTTTGAGGCTCTGCGTCGCATGGGCATCCGCACCGTCATGATTACGGGCGATAACCCGTTGACCGCTGCCGCCATCGCGGCGGAGGCAGGCGTCGACGATTTCCTGGCTCAGGCCACGCCTGAAGACAAGCTTCGCCTCATTCGCGAAGAGCAGGCAAAGGGAAAGCTCGTCGCCATGTGCGGCGATGGCACGAACGATGCGCCCGCACTTGCGCAGGCCGACGTGGGCGTCGCCATGCAGACCGGAACGCAAGCCGCCCGGGAAGCGGGAAACATGGTCGACCTTGATAGCGATCCGACGAAGCTTATTGAAATCGTCGCCATCGGAAAGCAGCTTCTAATGACACGCGGCACACTGACGACCTTCTCGATCGCCAACGACGTCGCCAAATACTTTGCGATCATTCCGGCAATGTTCGCGGCCTTCTATCCCTCGCTCGGCGTCCTCAACATCATGAGGCTGCACTCGCCGGAAAGCGCCATTCTGTCGGCGATCATATTCAATGCCTTGATCATCATCGCACTGATTCCGCTCGCGCTGCGGGGGGTGCAGTACTCGCCACGAAGCGCCGCTGCCTTCCTCATACGCAATCTCGCGGTCTATGGCATAGGCGGCATCATCGTTCCTTTCGCCGGCATCAAGATCATAGATATCGTCATTTCCGCTATCGGCCTCATTTGAGGATATGTGTCATGCTGAATGAAATTCGTCCCGCAATCGTCCTTCTCCTGCTCTTTACGCTGCTTACCGGCATCGTCTATCCGCTCGGCATGACCAGGCTCGGAGGTCTGCTCTTTCCTCGTCAGGCAGAAGGAAGCCTGATCAGCCGGGATGGCAAAGTGATAGGCTCGGCGCTTATCGGCCAGAATTTTGCTGGCACCGGCTATTTCCACGGAAGACCGTCCGCAACGACCGGGACCGACGACAAGGGCGATACCATTTCCCAGCCTTACAACGCCGCGAACTCCATGGGCTCCAACCTGGGGCCGACGAGCAAAGCCCTGATCGAGCGGATCAAGGCGGAAACGGCCAGACTCGAAGCCGAAAACCCCGCTGCACCGGTTCCCGTCGATCTTGTGACGACCTCGGCCAGCGGCTTCGATCCCGATATAACGCCGGCCGCCGCTCTCTTTCAGGCGCCACGTGTCGCCAAAGCGCGCCACGTAAATCAGAAGCAGATCGAGAACCTTGTGGCACAGTTCACCAAACCGCGAATGCTCGGTATCATCGGCGAACCGACCGTCAATGTCCTGAAGCTCAACCTGGCTTTGGACGAGATGGCTGCAAAATGATGGGTAAATAGACGAATGGCCAGCATCGATCAGGAGGCACGACGGCCAACTCCTGAAGCCTTGCTGGAGCAGGCGGCACTTGAGGGGCGCGGCAAGCTCAAGATCTTCCTCGGCGCAGCACCCGGCGTCGGCAAGACTTATGAGATGCTCTCGTCCGGCGCGCAGAAAAAGAGCGAGGGCGTCGACGTCACCATCGGGATTGTT
>JAJXZC010000444.1 GCA_021780275.1 Pseudomonadota bacterium | reverse complement strand
CATCGAATTTCCTGCTGACCAATCCCGAGGTGCTGCGCACGACGCTCGCCAGCAGCGGCGAGAACCTCGTGCTCGGCATGCAGCACCTTCTGGAGGATGTCGAGCGCGGCCACGGCAAGATCCAGATCCAGCAGACCGACATGACGGCCTTCGAGGTCGGCCGCAACATCGCGCTGTCGCCGGGCAAGGTCGTCTACCAGAACGAGCTGATGCAGCTCCTTCAGTTCGAGCCGACGACGGACAAGGTTCACAAGCGGCCGCTGCTCATCTTCCCGCCCTGGATCAACAAGTATTACATCCTCGATCTGACGCCGGAAAAATCCTTCGTCAAATGGGCCGTCGCCCAGGGCTTCACCGTCTTCGTGGTGAGCTGGGTCAATCCCGATCCGCGGCTCGCGATGAAGACCTTCGAGGATTACATGTTCGAAGGCGTCTACGACGCGCTCGACGCGATCGAGAAGGCGACCGGCGAAAAGGAAGTCAACGCGATCGGCTATTGCATCGGCGGCACGCTTCTCGCCTCGACGCTCGCCCACATGGCCGCGAAGAAGGATGAGCGCATCAAATCCGCGACCTTCTTCGCCACGCAGGTCGATTTCACGGAGGCCGGCGACCTCCAGGTCTTCATCGACGAGGAACAGATCGCCGATCTGGAACGGCAGATGGAAGCAAGCGGCGGTGTCCTCGAAGGTTCCGTCATGGCGCACACCTTCAACATGCTGCGTTCGAACGAGCTGATCTGGTCCTATGTCGTCAACAACTACCTGCTCGGACGCGAACCCGTTCCATTCGATCTTCTCTACTGGAACGCCGATGCGACGCGCATGCCGGCGAAGATGCACCTCTTCTATCTGCGCGAATGCTATCTTCGGAACCATCTCGCCGAGGGCAAGATGGAGCTTGGCGGCGTCAAGCTCGACCTCCACAAGGTCAAGGTGCCCGTCTATCTGCAATCGAGCCGCGAGGATCACATCGCGCCCTACAACTCCGTCTACAAGGCGACGCGGCTGTTCGGCGGTCCGGTGAATTTCATCATCGCAGGATCGGGTCATATCGCGGGCGTCATCAATCCACCCTCGGCGGAGAAGTACCAGTACTGGACGAGCGACGCCCGTCCCGCCACCGGCGGCGAATGGCTCGCCGGCGCCGTCGAACATCCGGGCTCCTGGTGGCCCGACTGGGAAGTCTGGATCAAGGAAAAGTCAGGCCCCTTCGTCGCCGCCCGCAAGCCCGGCGAAGGCAAGCTCAAGGTCCTCGAGGACGCCCCAGGTTCCTATGTGACGGTGAAGTCGGACGAGTGAAAGCGCGAGCGCAGGGGAGACGGATGCGGGCATTTTCGTTCGGACTTGTGGCTCTTGCTTTGGTCGTTTCGGCCGGCCTCTCGCTCGCGGACGACGACCGCACGGCTGGCGGCGCGCCGCAGCCCGTTCCCGCCGCCTATGTCGATCTCTACCGTTTTCTCGAAAGCTCGATTGCGGATGCCGAAAGCACGTTCGCACCGGAGCCCCGCGCGCGGTTCCGGGGCACGGGCGGAGCGGAACTTCTGACTGCGAATTGCAACCGCGGCCCGGCGCTGCTCGATCCACGGACGCTCACGGGCTCGATAGCCGAGATGGATGCATTGGCGAAGCTCGGCGTTCGCGGAGTCACCATATGCATCGCCTATCCGATGATCATGCCGGGCTTCCGCAACGCCGACCGCTATCTCGCTTTTTTCGCCAAAATCGCGAAAGCGGCGCATGAGCGGAAGATGGCCGTCATGGTCGAAACGGGCGTCATCTTCTCGAACACGCCGTTCTCCCCCATGCATGTCGATTATTCGGATTTGACGACGGCAAGCTTTGCCAAAGCCAAGCTCCTGATGTCGCAGCGCATCGTCGACGAGGTGCGGCCGGACTATCTCAATCTTGGCTCCGAACCCGACACTTTTGCGCGTCTGACCGGACTTCGCGAACTCGCAGACCCGAAAGCGAATGCTGAACTCGTCGCCTACGTTCTCGCGAGGCTCGATCGCCGCGGAGTCAAGGTCGGCGCCGGCGTCGGAAGCTGGTTGCCGATCCGCTATGCGCAGGCAATCGCCGACACCGATGTCGATTTCATCGACGTCCATATCTATCCTCTGACACCGCAAATGAACCGCAACGCCGTCGAAACGGCGCGCCTCGCCCATGCGCGCGGCAAGGCATTCACGATTTCCGAAGCCTGGCTCTATAAGACGGCCCACCGCGAGGTCACGGAAAACGTCGCCTCCAACGCCGCCGTCTTCCGGCGCGACGCTTTCGACTTCTGGGAGCCGCTCGACAAGCGGTTCCTCGATGCCCTCGTCGGTCTCGCCGCCGCGCAGGAGGCCGAGTATGTTTCGCCGTTCTGGGACATATTTTTCTTTGGCTACGTGCCTTACTCCGCCGCGGTCGAGCACATGTCCTATCCGGATATCGTCCGTGAACGAAATAAAATCGCCTATACGGGCATTCTGACCGGTGGAAGCTCGGGGACGGGCCGTCATTACGGCGCACTGATTTCAGCCCGCGGCCAGAAACCTTGATCCGCCGGTCCGCGATCAGGCCGGCAGATCGTCCTCGGCGAGCCCGTGCGTGATCCGGCCGCGAGTTTCGCCCGCGCAGGCGCGTATACCCGATGAACCACTCGAACCCCTCGATCGGCCGTGCCGGGCACGGAGCCGGAGAGCATCGTGGCAGGGTCACCGGCAGGCGATAGATCGGTTCCGCGGGATTGTCGAAAGTGCCGAGAAACACCTCGATCATCGGCGGCATCGCAAGGAGGCCGGCGTGGACAAGGTTCAAAAGCGCCCCAGGCAAACATCGCGTCCCATTGTTCGGGGGCCGCGGATGCGGTGGAAGGCGTCACGGTCAAATATCTGCACGACATCGGAAAGCGGGCGGCCGCCCGTCTGCCCTGATACTTCCCGAGCCGGGTCGCAAATACGCAATCCGACCGCCGAATTTTCCATATACGCCGATGGCCACCGCTCGGATAGCTTCCGTCACGAAGCTGCAACAATCCCTCCGCGCGGGAGCCCATCCTGTCCCCCACCATCACCCTTCTCGTTCTCCTCGCCGCGCTCCTCCATGCGACATGGAACGCGCTCATCAAATCGAATGACGATCGCCTGTCGATGATGGCCTTCGTCGCGGGGACGGGTAGCGTCATGATCTGGCCGCTCCTCCCTTTCACGCCGTTGCCGACATGGGAGGTCTGGAAA
>JAJXZC010000739.1 GCA_021780275.1 Pseudomonadota bacterium | reverse complement strand
CGCCGCTGAAGCTCGCCAACGATCTCGAACGCGCAGGCGTGCCGATCCTCGGCACCTCGCCCGACGCCATCGACCTTGCCGAAGACCGCGACCGCTTCAAGGATCTGCTCGACCGCCTGCATCTGCGCCAGCCGCCGAACGGCATCGCGCGTTCGGGCGAAGAAGCCAAGGCCATCGCCGAGCGCATCGGCTATCCCGTCGTTATCCGTCCGTCCTATGTGCTTGGCGGCCGCGCGATGGAAATCGTGCGCGATACGGCGCATCTCGAACGCTACATCACGGAAGCCGTCGTCGTGTCCGGCAAGAGCCCGGTGCTGATCGACCTTTATCTCCGCGACGCAATCGAAGTCGATGTCGATGCGCTGTGCGACGGCAAGGACGTCTTCGTCTGCGGCATCATGGAGCATATCGAGGAAGCGGGCGTCCATTCAGGCGACAGCGCATGCTCGCTCCCGCCCTATTCGCTGCCGAAGGAAACCATTGCAGAGATCGAGGAGCAGACCCGCGCCATGGCGCTGGCGCTCAACGTCGTCGGGTTGATGAACGTGCAGTATGCGGTTCAGGACGGCACGATCTATGTGCTCGAAGTCAATCCGCGCGCCTCGCGCACGGTGCCCTTCGTCGCCAAGGTGATCGGCGCGCCGGTGGTGAAGATCGCGGCCAAGATCATGGCGGGCATGCCGCTCGCGAGCTTCAATCTCAAGCCGTTCCGCTACGATCATGTCGCGGTGAAGGAAGCCGTCTTCCCCTTCGCGCGCTTCCCCGGCGTCGACACGCTGCTCGGGCCGGAAATGCGCTCGACCGGCGAAGTCATGGGCCTCGACAAGAGCTTCGCCGTCGCCTTCGCCAAGAGCCAGATCGCGGGCGGCACCGCCGTCCCCACCTCCGGCACCGTCTTCGTCTCGGTCAAGGACAGCGACAAGGAGAAGATCGTCGCGCCTGCGAAGAAGCTCCTCGACATGGGCTTCAAGCTCATCGCGACGGGCGGCACGGCGCGTTTCCTGAAGGACCAGGGCCTCGAAGTCGGCACCATCAACAAGGTGCTGGAAGGCCGGCCGCATATCGTCGACGCGATCAAGAACGGCGAAGTCGCCCTCGTCTTCAACACGACCGAAGGCGCGCAGGCCGTATCCGATTCGATGTCGCTGCGTCGTGCCGCGTTGATGATGAAGACGCCCTATTACACGACGGTCGCGGGTGCCCGAGCCGCCGTTCTGGGCATCGACGCCATCAGAAAAGGCCAGCTGGAGGTCGCTTCCCTCCAGTCATACGCCCAGGTTTCCGCCGCTGCGGAGTAACGCGGCCGCGAAAACCCCTAAATCTGGAATTGACCTTCGACGCGCGCGTCGCTCACAATCAGTCCCAGACCCATCCGACCGGAGCCTGAAACGAGGCTCCGGCGGGTTTTTATTGGCAAGTGCTGATCCTCAGTCCGGTCACCGGCGACCGGAAGGGGATTTCTTTGAGAGAGATCGTCCGACATGGAACGGGTTCCGATGACCGCTGAGGGCTACAAGTCCTTGGAGGAAGAAATCAGATTTCTGAAGTCCGTGGAACGTCCGCGCATCATCAAGGCGATCGCGGAAGCGCGCGCGCATGGCGACTTGTCGGAAAATGCCGAGTATCACGCCGCGAAAGAACAGCAGGGCCTGAACGAAAGCCGTGTGCTCGAACTTGAGGACAAGGTCAGCCGCGCCGAGGTCATCGACGTCTCGAAGCTCTCGGGTTCGACCGTGAAGTTCGGCGCGACCGTCCTGCTGGTCGACGAAGATACGGAAGATGAAGTGAAATATCAGATCGTCGGCGAGATCGAGGCCGACGTGAAGAAGGGACGCGTCTCCATCACCTCCCCCATCGCCCGCGCGCTGATCGGCAAGTCCGTCGGCGACTCGGTCGAAGTGACCACGCCCGGCGGCGGCAAGAGCTACGAGATTTTGAAGATCGAGTTCAAGTAAGCCGCGCTACATCGGCTTCTTCCACGTCATGCCCCGGCTCGTCCGGGGCATTGGCGTTTTAAGGCCACCGACAAAAGGGGAGCCCTACTCCTCTTCCGTCTCCAGCGCTTCGAGCGGCACGCCCGGAAGGTGCTTCGACTGGCGGATGGTGAGCGAGGTGCGGACGCTGGCGACGTTCGGCGCGGGCGTGAGCTTCTCGGTGAGGAAGCTCTGGAAGGTCGCGAGATCGGGCGCGACGCATTTCAGCATGAAGTCGATTTCGCCGTTGAGCATGTGGCACTCGCGGACGAGCGGCCACGAACCGACCAGCGCCTCGAAGGATTTGAGGTCCGCTTCCGCCTGGCTGTGCAGCCCGACCATGGCGAAGACCATCACCTCGAAGCCCAGCGCCTTGCCGTTCAGGTCCGCGTGATAACCACGGATGAGGCCGGCCTTCTCCAATGCGCGTACACGGCGCAGGCATGGCGGTGCGGAAATGCCGACCCGCTCGGAAAGCTCGACATTGGTGATCCTGCCGTCATTCTGAAGCTCATTCAGAATCTGCAGGTCGATGGCGTCGAGTTTGACGCGTTTCATGGGACAACCCGGACTTGAGGTTTGATGGGCTTTACTTACTCTGATGCCTGGCTTATTTCAGCAATAAAATTGCTCAACAGCGCACGAAAATGACCGAATCTCCGCTCAGCCCCACCAGCAAGCCGCGCACAGCCTGGATTCTGACCAATGGCATGGCGGGCTTTGAAGTGCAGGCTCTGGGCGTCTGCGAGGCGCTTGGCCTCACGCCGGAGGTGAAGCGGGTGAAGCCCGGAGCGCCGCATCGCTGGATCGCGCCCTGGGGGCCGGCGGCCCCCGCCGAGGGCGTCACCCCGCCCTGGCCCGACCTCCTGATCGCCTCGGGCCGCCAGTCCATCCCCTATGCCCGCATGATCCGCCGCCGCTCGGGCGGGAAAACCTTCGTGGCGATCCTGCAGGACCCCAAGGTCTCGCCGAAGCAGTTCGACTTCGTCTGGGCACCGGCCCATGACCGGCTCGACGGCGCGAATGTGCTGGCAACGCTGACGTCGCCGCATCGCCTGACGCGCGACAAGCTCGACGCCGAAGCGGCACGAATCGCGCCTCGGATCGCGCATCTGCCGCATCCCCGCGTCGCCGTGCTGCTCGGCGGCACCAATGCCGTCTACACCTTCTCCGAAGAAACGGCGAAGCGCGTCGGCGCCCAGCTCGCGGGGCTCGCCGATCACTTCCACGCAGGCCTGATGGTCACGCCCT
>JAJXZC010000559.1 GCA_021780275.1 Pseudomonadota bacterium | reverse complement strand
TTCACATCGCGCACCAGCGCATCGTGAATGAGGAGCCCGCCAACTCTTACATTCGCCCTCGCATCGATACCCTGCGGCAACGGCAGCGCCGCGATCGATCCGAAAGGCACCTTGCTGCCGCTCAGGAGTTCGCCGATGCGATCGGCGAGCGGATCGAGCGTCAACGCTTCGCCGGAGAGCGACACGTTCACGCTCGGGCGTTTCTTCCATTCCGCCTGCGCCTCGCCCTTCAACGTCGTTCCCGCCATCGCGACGGCGAGATTGCGGAAGGTCGCCACGTCGTCGCCAACCACGACGCCCGCTTCGACGCGCAACGGCGCCTTGGGATTCTCTCCGCCCTCGGTCTTCGTGGTGCCGTACTCAAAGCTGCCCGTGCCATCGAGACGCACCCCGCTCGAAAAGCCAGTCGACACGCCGGAAAAGAGAAGCTTCGCAGGCTGCGCCAGCGTCTGCATTTCCGCCGTCACCGGGAAAGCCTTGCTACCGGCGAAATTGCCGATGGCAAGGCGCAGCGCGAGCGGAATCTCGTTGGCCGTGAACTTGAGATTGGCCCGGACCGGCCCCAGCAGCGAGGTCGCTATCACCGCGCCGTTGACGTGATCGACGCGCCAGCTCCGGCCGCTGCGATGATCGAAATAGGTGACGATGCCCTCGTCGAAGGTGACCTTTTCGAGGCTGATCGAATCGAGGCCGAACAGCCCTTCCTCACGCAGCGAATCCGCGAGAATGCCGCGCCAGTTGCTGCGGCCGTCGCCCATGACTTCGAGATGGAGCTGAGGTCGCGCGACGGTAACACTCGACACCGTGACTTCGCCGCTGAGCAGCGGCGCGAGCGCGACCTCCGCATCAATCTGGCCGAAGCGAAGAAAATCGGGGCTTGCGCCGCCTTTGAGGTTGGACAGTGAGACGTCGTTGATCGTCAGATGAGGTGCCGGCAGAACGACGAAGCTGATATCGCCGCCGATCTTGAGCTCGCGCCCTGTAAGCTTCGTTCCCTGAGCCTCGATCTGGTTGCGGAACTGGTTCCAGTCGACAAAGGTTGGGCCGACAAGTGCCGCGATCAGCAGCAGAATGACGAGCCCCGCAATATAGGACAGAACCGAGTTCAAAACTGTCTCCGAACTTCATCAAGGATGATCGTACCGGCGAG
Source organism: Pseudomonadota bacterium (assembly GCA_021780275.1). Next base: position 2,074 of record JAJXZC010000559.1, on the reverse strand, counting down.
CGGTCGGTTGTTTCAGACCGACGCTCTTTCGCCTAAGCTTGCAAGAAGCATCCCAGGACGAACGGCATGCGGCAGGCTGCCGCTCATTTACGGGCAAAATATGGTTTCGGACGGCGGAAATATAGTCGATTTCTCCAAGCTGCGAAAAAGCTCCAAAGACGACAGGAAACGCCGGGAGCGCGCAGAAAAAGAGGCGCGCGCCACGGCCAACCGAGTGCGTTTCGGCCGCAGCGGGGCCGAAAAGAAGCTCGCGAAACGCGAGCAGGAACGCCAGGCCCGCCTCCACGAGGGCAATCGCCGCGATATCCCAGCCGAATCCGGTTCCGGCATGCCTGACCTCCCCGATCAGGATTAGGCCCCATTCGCCTTGCAGATGGGCGCTATTTGTATTAATAACTGACTGGTCAGTTATTAATTAGTTCGCAAAGATGCCCCAGACCCAGCCGAGACGCCTGCGACGCAAGGAGGCCCGCCCTGCCGAAATCATGGCTGCGGGGCTGAAGCTCTTTTCAGGGCGCGGATTCGCGGCGACGCGGCTGGAAGACGTGGCCGAGGCCGCCGGCGTCAGCAAGGCGACCATCTATCTCTACTTCGACAGCAAGGCCGAACTCTTCAAGGCAATCGTGCGCGACATTGCGGGCGCGCGCATCGGCGCCGCAGAAGGGTTCATCGACGGTTTCGAGGGGTCGACCGTCGATCTGCTGACCGGCCTTTTCCGCAATCTTGGCGACGTCGCGGCAGTTCCAGAAATTCGGGCACTGATGAAGGTCGTAATGTCGGAAGCCGGCAACTTCCCCGACATCGCTGCCTTCTACCGCGATGAAGTCGCCTTTCGCGGCCTCAGAAATATGGCGCGCATCATCGAGCGCGGGATCGGACGCGGCGAGTTCCGCCCCTGCGACCCGATCGCCACCGCACAGAGCGTCATCTTCCCCATCATCATGAATGCGCTGGCGCAGGAAATCTTCGGCCCCCTGCCGGAGACAAATCCCGGCAAATTTCTCGCCAGCCATTTCGAGTTCATTCTGCGCGGTCTGGCCGCGGACAAGGAGCACCGCGCATGAGCCGCCCAGGCATACTCATCACCATGACCGCCGCCCTGCTGCTCGTCGCCGCCTGCGACGGGCGGAAGGAAGGCACCTATCAAGGCTATGCCGAAGGCGAATATGTCCGCGTCGGTCCCATAGATGGCGGTCTCATCGACGCCATTCCCGTGAAACGCGGAGACAGGGTGGCGGAAGGCGCCCTGCTCTTCCAGCTCGAACAGACGGCGGAAGTCGCCGCCCAGGCTCAGGCTGCGGCGCAACTCGCGGAAGCGCGTTCCACATATCAGAACCTGCTCAAGGGCCTGCGTGCGCCGGAGCTCGCACAGATAGAGGCGAGCCGCGCAAGCGCCGCCGCGACGCTCAACAAGGCCCAACTCGATTTCAGCCGCACGCAGAAACTGCATGCGGACGGCAATGTCTCGAAAGCCGCGCTCGACAGCGCCCGCGCCGCGCGCGACGCCGCTGCGGCAAGTGTCCGCGAACTCGATGCGAAGCTCGCGACCGGCAAACTCGCCGCGCGTCAGGACCAGATCGACGCGGCGAAAGCAGCCGTGCAAGCTGCGCAAGCCGCGCTCGATCAGGCCAATTGGCGCCTCTCGCGCCGCGAAGGTCACGCGCCGCAGGGTGGCGTGATCGAAGACGTCTTCTTCCGGGTCGGGGAATTCGCGAGCGCCACGCAGCCCGTCGTTTCCCTTCTGCCTCCCGAAAACATCAAGATCCGCTTCTTCGTGCCCGAACCCGAACTCGGACGCCTCCATGTCGGCGACAAGGTAGCGCTCGCCTGCGACGGCTGCCCCACAGGATTGACGGGCCGCGTGCGCTTCATCTCGACGCAAGCCGAATTCACGCCGCCCGTGATCTATAGCGAGCAGTCGCAATCGAAACTCGTCTACATGGCCGAAGCCTGGCCGGACACGAAGCCGGAAGCCTTCCATCCCGGCCAGCCTGTGCGCGTGACGCTGCAAGGGGCGGAGTAAGCCGATGAGCGCCGCACCATTCGACGGAGAACTCGTCATCGACGTCGAAGG
>JAJXZC010000086.1 GCA_021780275.1 Pseudomonadota bacterium | reverse complement strand
TTGACATTTTTTTGCGTCCTGTGATTTTCTATTGTCCTGCGATTTCCATTGGGAATAGGGTGTCTTGGCAAGAGCGGAGTTGGAATAGCGATCATCTTCCGAAACATCCCCCCCCACCCACGGCGGTGGATCGAAAGGATGGCGTGCGCTCGGCAACTCCACTTCGGCGACGACAAGACCGGCATTCGCGCCCTTGAATTCGTCGACTTCCCAAACAAGCCCTTGATGCATGATTTTATAGCGGGTTTTTTCGACCTTCTCGCCGCACATCTTGTCGAGCATTTCCCGTGCGTCGGCTTTGGGGATTTCGTACTCGTATTCATCGCGGCTGATGCCTTCGCGCGGACCCTTGATGGTGATGAAGCCTTTATCCCCGGCGATGCGCACGCGCATCGTCGTATCGCCCTTCGTCGCGATATAGCCCTGCACGTAAGAGACGCCTTTCGCGCCAGCGCGCCAGTCGTCGGACGTCACCAGGAATTTGCGCTCGATCTCTTTCGCCATTTTTCTAGAATGCCTTCATCGCCTTCAATGTTTCGCCTTCATGGCTGTCGCCATCGCCTCGCCGAGACCGGCGGGGCTGTCGGACATGACGAAGCCAGCGGCTTTCATGGCCGCGACCTTGTCTTTCGCCGCGCCCTTGCCGCCGGCGATGATCGCGCCCGCGTGGCCCATGCGGCGGCCCGGAGGCGCCGTGACGCCGGCAATGAAGCCCGCGATGGGTTTTTTCTTTTTGGCGTTTTTGTAGAATTCGGCCGCATCTTCCTCGGCGCTACCGCCGATTTCGCCGATCATCAGGATACCCTGCGTTTCGTCGTCGTTGAGGAACATGTCGATGGCGTCGATGAAGTTCGTGCCGTTGACGGGGTCGCCGCCGATGCCGATGCAGGTCGTCTGACCGAGACCGTTCGCCGTCGTTTGCGCGACCGCTTCATAGGTCAGCGTGCCGGAACGGGAGACGATGCCGATCTTGCCGCGCTTGTGGATATGCCCCGGCATGATGCCGATCTTGCATTCGCCCGGCGTGATGACGCCCGGGCAGTTGGGGCCGATGAGGCGCGTTTTCGAGCCTTGCAGTTTGCGCTTCACCTTCACCATGTCGAGCACCGGAATGCCCTCTGTGATGCAGATGACCAGCGGAATGTCGGCGTCGATGGCTCCCAGAATCGCGTCCGCCGCAAACGGCGGCGGCACGTAAATGACGCTCGCATTGGCGCCCGTATCATTGACGGCATCCTTCACGGTGTCGAACACCGGCAGATTGAGGTGCTTGGTGCCGCCCTTGCCCGGCGTGACGCCGCCGACCATGTGCGTGCCGTATGCGGCCGCCTGCTCCGAGTGGAACGTGCCTTGCGCGCCGGTGAAACCCTGACAGATGACTTTGGTGTTTTTGTTGACGAGTACGGACATATGTTTACGCAGCCTCCGCTTTCACGGCCTTGACGACCTTTTGCGCGGCGTCGGCGAGATTGTCGGCCGCAATGATGTTAAGACCCGACTTCTTCAAAAGCGCCTTGCCCTGATCGACATTGGTGCCCTCGAGACGCACGACCAAGGGCATGGTCAGCCCCAGTTCGCGCGCGGCGGTTATCACGCCGTCGGCGATGATGTCGCAACGCATGATGCCGCCGAAGATGTTGACCAAAATGCCTTCAACGTTCGGATCGGAGAGGATGATGCGGAAGGCCTCGGCCACGCGCTCCTTGGTTGCGCCGCCGCCGACATCCAGGAAGTTCGCCGGATCGCCGCCATAAAGCTTGATGATGTCCATCGTCGCCATGGCCAGCCCCGCGCCGTTGACCATGCAACCGATGTTGCCGGTCAGCTTGACGTAGCTGAGTTCGTTGTCCTTGGCGCGCTTTTCGGACGGATCCTCCTCGGTGATATCGCGCAACGCCTCGACCTCTTTCTGACGGAAGAGCGCGTTGTCGTCGAAGTTCATCTTGGCGTCGAGCGGAATGATGTCGCCGCCTTTTGTGACCACCAGCGGGTTGATCTCGACGATCGAGGCGTCAAGACCGATAAAGGCGTCATACATCTTGCCGATAAGCGACACGGCCTTGCCGACCTGCTTGCCTTCCAGCCCCAGGGCAAAAGCAATCTGCCTGCCCTGAAACGCCTGAAAGCCGATGGCGGGATCGACCACGACCTTGACGATCTTCTCCGGATGCTTTTCCGCGACTTCCTCGATTTCCACGCCGCCTTCGGTAGACGCCATGATGGTGACGCGGGAGGTCGCGCGGTCGAGCAACATGCCGAGATACAGCTCACGCCCGATGTCGCACCCTTCCTCGATATAAACCCGGTGCACTTCGTGGCCTTGCGGGCCGGTCTGGTGCGTGACGAGGTTCATGCCGATCATCTTCTTCGCCGTATCGCGGACTTCATCGACGGACTTCACGACCTTGACGCCGCCGCCCTTGCCGCGGCCTCCTGCGTGGATCTGCGCCTTGACGACATACACCGGCCCCGGGAGCCTTTCAGCCGCCTTCGCCGCGTCTTCCGCCGTATAGGCGACGAAACCGTCCAGCACGGGAATGCCGCGCGCCTTCAGGAGTTCCTTGGCTTGATACTCGTGAACGTTCATTTAAGCGGCCGCCGTCTTGATGTTTTTGGCGGCTTCGCAGAGTTCCTTGACCGCGGCGACGGACTTGTCGAACGCGGCTTTTTCATCCGCCGTGAACTGCACTTCGATCACCTTCTCGACGCCGTTCGCACCGATGACCACCGGCACGCCGACATAGAGGCCTTTGACGCCGTATTCGCCGTCAAGATACGCGGCGCAACCGAGCACGCGGCGCTTGTCGAGCAGGTAGCTCTGCGCCATCTCGATCGCCGAGAGCGCGGGCGCGTAGAACGCCGAGCCGGTCTTGAGCAGATTGACGATCTCCCCGCCCGCCTTACGCGTGCGCTCGACGATGGCATCCACTTTGGCCTGCGAAATCCAGCCCATTTTAATGATATCGGGCAGCGGGATGCCCGCCACCGTGGAATAGCGCGCCAGCGGCACCATGGAATCTCCATGCCCGCCGAGGACGAAGGTCGTGACGTCTTCGACCGAGACTTTCAGTTCCTCGGCAAGGAAGTAGCGGAAGCGCGCGCTGTCCAGGACGCCGGCCATGCCGACCACCTTGCTCGGCTTGAAGCCGGTGACTTCCTGCATCACGCCGACCATCACGTCGAGCGGGTTGGTGATGACGATGACGAAGGCGTTCGGCGCGTGTT
>JAJXZC010000502.1 GCA_021780275.1 Pseudomonadota bacterium | reverse complement strand
CCGTATTTCGCCCGGCAGAAATCCATCACCGGCGCATAGTCCCACCAGTTGGCAAGCTTGCATTTCACCGGCCCGCGGTTAGAAGCATCGGCGGCGAGAGAACGGTCCGCATAGATTTCGGAGAAGGCGGCATTGATCGTCGAAGCATTGCCGCCATGACCATTGAAGAAATAGACGCGCTCGAACCCATGCCGCGCCAGTGACGAAACCCAGTCGTGGATCGCCGCGATCATGGTCGAGGGGCGCAGCGTGATCGTGCCGGGAAAGCCGAGGTGATGCTGGGCGATGCCGACATTGAAGGTTGGCCCGACGAGAAATCCGGCCTCCTCCGCCGCGCGGACGGCAATCGCCTCGGGGCAGATGGCATCCGTCCCGATGAGGCCGGTGGGCCCATGCTGCTCGGTCGAGCCGATGGGAATGACGATCCCGCGCGAACGAGTGAGATAGTCCTCGATCTCGGGCCAGCTCGACAGGTGAAGCAGCATGACGTGTCCTATCGCCCGGGTTAGTCTCCGGCTTCAATATGGTGCGAGCGAGAAAGACTCCCAAATGAAAACCGTCCCGCACCGTGCAAGGCCGGAAGAGTGGCCGGAACTCGCCGATGTCTTCATTGCCGCCCGCGCCGGCATGGCATACCTGCCCAGGCTCCATACGGATGGCGAAACCCGGGCCTTCATCGCCCATGTCGCCCGAACGCTGGAAATCTGGGTCGTCAAGCGACCGCATCGGAGCATCGCCGGCTTTGCCGCCATTCGCGACGACGCCGATGCCGCCTGGCTCGACCATCTTTATGTGCATCCTTCCGCGCAAGGCCAAGAGGTCGGCACCGCGCTGCTCGACGCCACGAAAACGCAGCGTCCGCAAGGCTTCTCCCTCTGGACCTTTCAGGCGAATGCAGGCGCGCGGCGCTTCTATGAAGACCACGGTCTCGTCTGCGAGCGCTTGACGGAAGGCCGCGACAACGAGGAAAAGCTACCTGACGCGCTTTACGTCTGGCGCGGACAACAAGAATAAGCAGATGGCGTTACGGTGGAGGACGAAGTGAGCGAGACGAAGAAACTCGAAACCGAAGTCACGGGACCGCTCAAGGGCGTCCGTATTGTCGATCTCACCAGCGTCGTCTTCGGCGCCTACGCGACGCAGATCCTCGGCGATTACGGCGCGGACGTGATCAAGGTCGAGGCACCCTCGCCTACCGGCGGCGGCGGCTTTGGCGGCGACATCATGCGCTGGCCGGGCCACCTGCCCGAAGGCGCCTCGCCCGATCTCGGACCGATCTTCCTCACCATCAACCGCAACAAGCGTTCGGTGCTGATCGACCTTGCCAAGCCATCGGGCCGCAAGGCGCTCCTGAAGATCATCTCCACCGCCGATGTGATGACCTCGAATATCCGCTACGCCGCGATGAAAAAGCTCGGCCTCGCCTACGAGGACATCAAGGCGGTGAAGCCCGACATCATCTTCGTCCACGCCGCGGGCTATGGCTCGGACGGCCCCTATGCGGGCCTTCCCGCTTACGACGATCTCATTCAGGCAGGCTCGGGCGCAGCCGAAATCCTGACCTATATGGACGGCAACCCGCAGCCGCGCTACCTGCCGACCATCATGGCCGACAAGGTTTCGGGCCTCTTCTTCGTCTCCGCGGTCACCGCCGCGCTCTACCACAAGGCGAAGACCGGCGAAGGACAGTTCGTCGAAGTGCCGATGCTCGAGGCCGTCACCTCCTTCGTGCTGGCCGAACATTTCTACGATCATGTCTACGATCCGCCGACGGGCCAGTGGACCTATCCGCGCATCACCAATCCCGATCGCCGTCCCTACAAGACGAAGAACGGTCACATCGGCCTGATGCCCTATTCCGACAAGCAGTGGGAGATCTTCTTCGAGCTCGCGGGCCGCCCCGGCGTCTACGAGGATCCGCGCTTCTCGACCTACAAGAAGCGCACGCAGAATATCCGCGAGCTTTACGCGATGATCGAGGAACTGACGGAGACGAAGACGACCGAGGAGTGGCTCGACCTTCTCCTGCCGCACAGCATTCCCGCCGTGAAGATGAACCGCTTCGACGATCTGCAGAACGATCCGCATCTGAAGGCGGTCGATTTCTTCCAGCGCTTCGACCACCCGCATGCCGGGCCCTATTTCGCCCTGAAGCCGCCCGTGCGCTTCAGCGAGACGCCTGCGAACATCCGCCGCCATCCGCCGAAGCTCGGCGAACAGACGGAGGAGGTGCTGCGCGAAGTGGGCCTCGACGAAGCGGACATCGCCTCACTGACTGAGACGAAATAAGCCTCAGGCGCGCCAGGAGGCGGGCACACGCTCGCCGAATTCGGTGCGGCAGTGGTCATAAACCGGCGCGAAGCGTTCCCGCGCAAGAGCAGCGAGCTTTGGATCGAGCTTCGCGGGCTTCGGCGCTGCATTCGATTTGTCGCCATAGGCGCCCGGCACGAAGCTCAGGCCGAGGAAGTCGCATATCCGTGCGATTTCCTCGTCGCAGAACATGTCCTCGTAGAAGCTCACGAGAATATCTTCGGCAGGAAACACCGCGCGCACCGCGGCGAGCGTCTCGTGATATTGCGTACGCTTTACATAGAGCCTGTCGTCGAGCGCATTGACGAAGAGTTGTTCGTTGTCGCCCTGCAGGCGACCGCCGCGGATGTTCATTCGCAGGTGGGAGTAGAAGCGGTCGACCGGATCGCGCAGGATGAATATGACTTTCGTGCGCTCGAAGCAGCCTGCGATGTTTTCGAATGCGTCGGTGGAAAGCATCGAGTAGGACGGCGTGATCTCGCCGAAATGAGTGCAGTGCTCCGGCACGAAGCGCTCGAAATAGTCGATATAGGCGCGATCACTCGTCATCGCGATCCGCGCGTTGACGTGCGCAAGGCGCTCCCACCGCGTCTTCGACGGCCACAAAAGCTGGCGCCTCAGGGTCGATCGCTTGCGCTTGAACAACACATCGAACCGCTGCCGGAAATCCGGCATGAACTTCGTGTCGAAATAATGCAGTTCCTTCAGCGGCGCCATGAAGACTTCCGACCGGTCTTGCAGATAGTCGGCGAGCCACGAGGTGCCCGCTTTCTGCGCGCCGATGCCGAGGATGAAGGTCTTGCCGCCGAGAGCGCTCGCCATGGGTTGCCTGTACTCATTACAAAATTTTCATGTCATTAAACTAATGGCCTCCATTCAGAATCGCAAAGGGAGATAATGCATGGCGCTCTGCGCTATG
>JAJXZC010000146.1 GCA_021780275.1 Pseudomonadota bacterium | reverse complement strand
CTGGCGGCGATGACGGGATTGTTCCGTGCCGGTATCGGAAAGACAAGCGGAATATCCGGCAGGCGGCTGCAATTTTCGACGTCAAGCAAGATGGCGGACGGCAGTTCGCGCACCGGGCCGCTATCGTCTGGTAATCCGCCCGGCGCCGTGAAGCGAAGACTGCATGGCGTGCTGAGTAGGCGGACATTCGAACGCGTCTCACCTGAACCTGAATCGTCGTTATCCCCCGTTTGGTTGTAGGGGTGCGCGCGGCGGATGAGTGTGTTTCCGTCCGGGTCCGATTCAATTGACAGAGTCACGAGTTCGAGATCGTGCCTTGTGCCGGTTAGGCTCGGTCGCACAAAGGTCACGTGCGTCGGGGTGGCGTTGAACACCAAACTATTGTCGCCATTGCCTCTTGATAAGGGAATCGCTTCGCCGAAATCGGCAAGAAGGCGCGCATCCGTGCGCATCCATTCGTCTGTCATCGCCATATTGCCTTCACCGCTCCATGCCCGGCTCACGAGCTGCGTTATGAAGGGCATGACGACCAGGATAAAAAGTCCGGTGACGAAAAGTCCGGCCAAGATCTCGATCAGCGTAAAGCCGGCGCGGCGATCATTTTTCACGATGCGGGAGCCTCAGGCAGATTGATTCATAATGATATTGCCGTCCGGTCTGCGCCGTGACGGTGACGGCAATCAATTGGAGAAGGCCGGGTTTTGGTTTCGCCTCCGCGGTTTCTGTTGCATCGGCGAGTGCAACCGGCGCCGGAGGAAGATCGGTTGCGAGCGGCTTGATCGCCAGCGGCTCGATATCGGTGTCGTAATGGAAATCGCCGGCGTCGCCCGAGTCGAGATCTGCGCCGTTGCGGATCTCGGTTGCGATCTGCCGCGCCAATGCGAACGCCCATATCGATTCCGCCGGCCGCCGCGCCTGGTTCCAGGCCACGCTGAAGCTCTCGGAAAGCGCAGCAAAAATGATCAGCGCAATCGTCAGCGCCGCCAACACCTCGACAAGAACAAAACCGGCTGCGCGCGGCGGCCGGTCAGCCTCGGATGATTTCGACATAACCAGTCGCCCAATTGACCCGGATCCGGTAGGTGCCCGCTTCACCAGCGAAGCGCAAAACGCCGCCGCAACCAGTTCCGTCCGGATGGAAAATCACTTGCGCGACATCGCCGCCCGAATCGCAGCCGCCGCCGCTCAATACACTCGCCCCGACATCCGCCGGCAGGACGACGAATGCGCGGCCGCACGAGAAGAGCCGGTGCGTCGAATCAAATGAGAACGCAACGTCTCGGTTTTCCGCGATAGCGGAGGTGCGCGCGTTACGCAGCATCGAAGCGACGTTGGCGAGGAGGAGATGCATCCTCGCCGGCGTCGTTCCCGACGTCAGGCTCGGCAATATCAGGCCGAGCAGGAGGCAGACGATCGCAGCTGTGACGACAAGATCCAGCAATACGAATCCGGCGCGCGCCCGGTCCAGTCTACCAACTCCGAATTGCCGCACCGTCATTTGTGTCTCCGCTGCGCCCGTGCTCGCCTAAGGAAATGATCTCGAACGGGCGTCCATCTTCTCCGGGCGATCTGTAGACGTAAGGATGATTCCACGGGTCGCGCGGCAGTGCGCCGCCCTTCAGATAAGGGCCGTTCCACGTTGTCTCGTCGACGGGGCGAACCGTCAGCGCGCCGAGCCCTTCGCTCGTCGTCGGGTAATGCCCTTCATCGAGGAAATAGAGATCGAGCGCATTCTTGAGGCTTTCGATCTGTATGTGCGCAGTCTTGACTTTCGAATCCGCCAGAATGCCAAGGACGCGCGGCGCGACGAGACTGATCAAAAGACCCATGATCGCCAGCACGACCAGCATTTCGATGAGCGTGAATCCCGCGGAAGCCGCCGCGACGCGGTGCGCGCGTCCGCGAAAATCTCGCAAATGCAGTGTTGCGCTTCTCATCCTTGCCTCCCTTTAGCTGCGCGATTCTCTTCTCGATCGCGTTACATGGCCAAATCGTTCACGCTCAGGATCGCCATCATGATCGAAACCATGATGCTGCCGATCATGCCCGCAATGAAAAGTATGGCGATCGGGCCGATGAAAGCCGTCACCTGTTCGAGTCTTCTCTCGAGCTTCTCCATATAAAGTTGCCCGGCCTCGCTCGCGGTCTTCGCGAGTTCGCCGGTCTCTTCGCCAATCTTCAGCATCCGCACCGCGAGCGGGGGGAGCAGATTAACTTGGGTCAAGCCCTCGTTGAGCCGTCCACCACGTCGCACGACATCTTGAACGAGGCCAAAATCGGCTTTGGCATCCGCGCCGACGATATTCTCGATGACACCCAAGGCCTCGATGAGGGGAACGCCCTGCCCGAGCAACACCGAGAGATTGGATAAAAGCAGGGCCGAGCGGCGCATCAGCAAAAGTGAGCCGATGATGGGTAGCCGGGCGAAGGCGCGGAGCAAAAAGCCCTTTGCCGCAGGCGTCCGCCAGACGAGAAGCCCCAGGCACAGCGACAGAATGACCCCGATGATGAGCGATTGCTGATTGGCGACGAGCCAGTCCGACAAAGCGAAAATCACGACTGCAAGGCCATTCGGCGGTCGTTGTTGCTCGGAGAAAAGCGACGAAAATTGCGGAATGACGTGAAGCAGAAAAAAGCAAAGGAGCAGCGTGGCCGCGCAAATTAGGAAAAGCGGATAACGCAGCGTGTTTTTCACTTTGTCGAGGAGGACATGGCTGCGCTCGCGCTCGAGCGCCAAAGCCCGAAACACAGTATCGTAGTCGCCGGTGGCCTCGGCTACGCGTGCCATGGCGACAATATCGGGCGTGAAAAGCTCCGGCTGGCGTTCCAGTGCTTGCCCAAGCGCGGCGCCCGAGATGATATCGCGGCGCAATGCCTGGATCGCTTTACCAAGTCCGACATCGACATCTTGCGCGGCAAGATCCAGCGATTCCGCAAGGGGCAAGCCGCTGCGCAAGATCAGCGAGAGTTCGCGAAGAAAGGCCGTGATCACGCGCGGCTTCACATTGCTGCGTAAAGTGAAGCTGCTCTTCTTCTCCTTGATCGTTTCGGTCGAGACGACGACGACACCCTGGCGTTCAAGCTCGCGCGTCAAGAGCAGCGCATCCTCGACATCGCGCTCCTGCGTCGCGCATGTGCCGTCGAGTGCTATTGTCGTGTATCGCATGCGGGCCATCGCCGCCTCACCGCAAAGCCGCGACGCGGAAGACTTCGTCGATCGTGGTGAGGCCCGCCA
>JAJXZC010000290.1 GCA_021780275.1 Pseudomonadota bacterium | reverse complement strand
TATCTCGACCGGCGCGAACTCAAATGCGCCTGCGTCGGCGGCGGCAGCAATGTGCCTTTGGGCTTCGTCTCGCTGACCGAAAACGTGATGATGCTCGTCATGGCCGTATGGATGCCGTTTGCCCCGCATTTCGCGATGACAATGCACGCGACGAATTAACAGTCAAAAGGAGACAACCCATGCGACTTGCAATCTTGTTTCTGACCTTCGGCCTGCTGGCTGCCCCGACAATCGCTTTCGCCGACGACATCGCGAACATGAAGATGGGAGAGAGTCCCGCTGATAAGGCCTTCATGAAGTCGATGCAGACCATGATGAAGAACATGAACGTGAAGCCGACTGGAAACACCGATAAAGACTTTGTTGTGATGATGATGCCGCACCATCAGGGCGCTATCGACATGGCGAAGGTGGAATTGCAGTACGGAAAAGACCCGGAACTTCGTCAGCTCGCGACGGACATCGTTGCGGCGCAAGAAAAGGAGATTGCCGAGATGAAGGCATGGCTCGCCAAAAACGGCAACTAAGCTGTTGTGGAGTTCCGCCAGCGTTCGGCCCCTTGCCTATAGCAGGCTTCAAATCGCGCTGCATTGGTTGGTGGCGGCCTTAATCCTTGGGCAATATGCCACGAGCGGCGCAATCCTGCGCACGCACGGCATGCACGCGCTCGGCTGGCGACCGAGCGCGAGCGATCTTGTCCTTCATACCCTTCACAACCGGGTGGGGCTGGCAATCATCGTGCTGATGCTCGGTCGCCTCGCGTTACGGCTATGGATCGGCGCACCTGCGCCGATAGTCGCAGCGGGGAGTTTCGCCGCTCGGCTAGCGCTAGGCGTCCATTTCGCCTTTTACGCGGTTCTGATCGCAGAAGGCATGACGGGCGCGATTGCAACCTACCTTTGGTGGCCGATGAGCGCCGCGCATGTGATCTTCTTCGACATTCTGCTCGCGCTGCTGTCGATGCATGTTGCGGCGGCCTTATGGCATCAATTCGTGCGTAAAGACGCCGCGCTGCGCCGAATGGGGATTTTCGCGCCTTGGCGAACAACTACGGGCCGCTAAGGATCGGAGGGCGACCGATGTCGAGCGGAATTGTGTGGGTCATTGCCGCTGTGCTGGCCTGTGTATTCGATATCAGCACGGCTTTCGCCCATCCACATGTCTGGATCACCGTGCGCAGCCGCGTCGAGTTCACGCCCGACGGCAATGTTGGCGCTATTGTTCACGACTGGGTATTTGACGAAATGTATTCGTCCTTCGCGACACAAGGACTCGCGCCCAAGGGACAGCTCGTCACGCGAGACATTTTCGCGCCGCTAGCGCGTGAAAACGCCGGAAGTCTAGCAGAGGTCGGCTATTACACGACGCTCAAAATCGACGGAAAAATAGCGGATATAGCTCCCGTAACTGAATATTGGATGGAGGAGCGACCGGACCATCTCGTTGCCTTCCACGTCCGGCTCGATCTGAAGACTCCTGCGCCGATCCATCGTTTCGGCTCGCTGCTCGTCGCCGATCCCGAGTTTTACATCGATTTCGAATTCGACAACCCACCAAACGGGATCGCGCTCGATCACGCGCCGCCGGGCTGCTCGGATTCGCTCACGCATCCGAAGCCGCTGGAAACCGACGACAAGAAAAAGCTCGACGAATCCTTTTTCACCAACCTGTCGCCAGGCTCTAACTTCGGCTTCAAGATGGCAAGCCGGGCGATTCTCGCATGTCCGTGAGACGCTTCGCGCTCGCCACCGCGCTGGTCGCCGTCTCGCCAGCTTTCGCCCGCCCTTTCGCGGTGGGCGGCGAGGGCGGCGGAACTTATGGCGGATTCACGGGCTGGCTGCTGGGACTGCAATCGAGCTTCACGCGCGCGATGGCACGCGATCTCCATGCTGTGCCCCACGACGGGGCAGCGCTGTGGGCGCTGATCGGCGCAGGCTTTCTCTATGGCGTTGCACATGCCGCTGGGCCGGGCCACGGCAAGGCGGTGATCGCCTCGTACATGATGGCGAACGATTCAGCGTTGAAACGCGGGATCGTGCTGGCGCTGCTCGCGGCTCTGCTACAGGGCGCGGTGGCGGTCGTCATCGTCGGCGTGGCGGCGATCCTTCTCAACGCGACCGCCGCGCGCATGAGCCAGGTTGCCGATCTTCTGGCCGACGCAAGCTATCTCGGCGTCGCTGCTATAGGCGGTTGGCTGGTCTGGAAAAAAGGCTTTGCCCTTGCCCGCGCCGGGCGCTCCTATCTTACGCGACGGGCGGCGTTGGCGGGCGGCGCTCTGTTCGTCGGCGCGCCTTGGACGCCTGCGGCGGCGTTCGTCGGCCACAGCGGGTTCCGCGCGGGCAAAGACGAAGCGGGTAGCGAAGGCAACGACTGCGGCCATTTGCACGCGCCTGATCCGCGAACGCTCGGGACCGGGTTTTCTTGGCGCGCGGCGCTGCCGACCGTCGTAGCAGCGGGAGCGCGGCCCTGTTCGGGTTCGCTTTTGATCCTCGTCTTCGCACTGACGCAAAGGTTGTTTTTCGTTGGGGTCGCCGCCGTGGCGGCGGTGTCGCTGGGAACGGCGATCACGACCGGCGCGCTCGCCTGTCTCGCCGTCTTCGCCAAGGGTCTGGCGGTGCGATTTGCGCGCGGGGAGGATTCACGCGTCGCGCTGGTCGCTAGGGCCTGTGAATTCGCCGCGGCGTTGGCCGTATTGACCTTCGGCATTGCGCTGTTCTTTGCAGCGGGCAGCGGCGCGTGAAGGATGCAACCCGCCCGGCGACGCCGGCACGCAGCAAGAAGCGGCTCGCGCCTCGCCTCGCAATACTTTCGGCTGTGCAAGCCTAAACGATCATCCGTTTGGATCAATCACTGGTCAATTAAATATAGGAATTCAAGATGCTGAGGAGCTTCCTGCTGGGTGTAGTGGCGACGATAGCTGTCGCCTGCCTCGCTGGTTACGTGGTCCTGAGTTCCGGCTTCATTCCGGCGAACGCCGACGGCGCGCCGCTTCCTTTTGAGACCTGGGCCGCATCGACGTCATTGGATGCGACCCTCGATCGCCAAGCGCCCAAAGGTCCCAATCCGGTCGCTTTGACGGATGCAAATCTGATCGCCGGCGTCGAGCTTTACGGTCAGCATTGCGCCATCTGTCACGGAACCGCAAAGGGTGCCGGATCGGCCTCGCCCGTGGCGAAGGGAGAGTACCCGCAGCCGCCCCAGCTTGCGACTGACGGAGTGGAGGACGATCCCGAGGG
>JAJXZC010000766.1 GCA_021780275.1 Pseudomonadota bacterium | reverse complement strand
CCTTGTCAAACTTCCAAAGCCCGCTCAGGAGCGCCGCGTCGATCTTCCAACGATCGGCGTCAGGACTGTCGAGAATGCCGCGAGGGCGGGGCTGGCCGGGATCGCCGTCGAGGCGGGCGGTGCGATCATCGCCGAGGCCGAAGCGGTCGCGCGGCGTGCCGATGAGCTTGGTCTTTTCGTGCTCGGGTTTCCGCATGGCCGGTCGGCTGGAGCAAGGGTATGACGGAAACCGGAAAGGTCCCGCACATCATGCTTGTCGCGGGCGAGCCTTCGGGCGACGCGCTTGGCGGCGAATTGATGGAGGCGTTGAAGGAATTGACGCATGGCGCCGTTCGGATCACCGGCGCCGGCGGACCGAAGATGATCGCGCAGGGACTCACCCCGATCTTTCCCATGTCCGACACCTCGGTGATGGGGCCACGCGAGGTCATCCCGCGTCTGCCGCTCATTCTGCGCCGGATGCGGGAAACGGCCGACCTTGCGGTCAGGGTGCGTCCCGACGTGCTCGTCATCATCGATAGTCCTGACTTCACGCATATGGTCGCCAAGCGCGTCGCCAAACGCGCGCCGGACATTCCGATCGCGAATTATGTTTCTCCGAGCGTCTGGGCCTGGAGGCGCGGGCGCGCGCGGGCCATGGCGCGCTACATCACGCGCGTTCTGGCGCTGCTGCCATTCGAACCCGATTTCTTTCGCGCCGAAGCCGGGCTCGATTGCGTCTATGTCGGCCATCCCGCAATCGAGAGATTGCCGAAGCAAGGCAGCGGCGCGTCCTTTCGTTCGGTGCGCGGGATGAAGGCGGATCAGCCACTAGTATTGCTGTTGCCGGGCAGCCGGACCAACGAGGTGAAGCGCCTCATGGAGGATTTTCGGAAGACAGCGGAAATCCTCGCGCATGACGTTCCCGGCATCAAGTTTGTGCTGCCGACCGTGCCGCATGTCCGCCACCTCGTCGAAGCGGCGATCGAGCGATGGACGGTTCCTGTTGAGCTCATCGACAGCGAAGATGAAAAGCGGGCTGCCTTCGATGCCGCGACGGCGGCGCTGGCGGCATCCGGCACCGTATCGCTCGAACTCGGTCTTGCCCGCGTGCCGATGGTCATCGCTTACAAGATCGATCCGATTGCCGCATGGGTCGTATCAGGGTTGCTGATGGTGCCTTCGGTGGTCGTCGTGAATCTCATTCTCGATCGTCCGTCCGTGCGCGAGTTCCTTCAATTCGCGGCGAAGCCCGCGGCCCTCGCCGAGGCGCTGAAGCCTCTTCTGGCGGATACACCGGAGCGCAGAAGGGCGCTTCGCGACCTCGATGAGTTGAGAGAGATCATGGGTGTCGGGGGCGAGCGTCCAAGCCTGCGGGCGGCACGCGCCGTGCTCGACATGTTGCCGGCACGCTTCAAATAGGCTGCAAAAAAAGAGGCGCCCGAAGGCGCCTCCTTGCGTTCACATGCGCGGCGGAATTACTTCCGCTTGTCGACCGACACATAGTCGCGGCGCGGGGCGCCGGTGTAGAGCTGGCGGGGACGGCCGATGCGCTGATCGGGGTCCTCGATCATTTCATTCCACTGGGCAACCCAGCCGACCGTGCGCGCCAGCGCGAAGAGCACGGTGAACATCGTCGTCGGGAAGCCCATCGCCTTCAGCGTGATGCCCGAATAGAAGTCGATGTTCGGATAGAGCTTCTTCTCGATGAAATAGTCGTCGCTGAGGGCGATCCGTTCGAGCTCGATTGCGACGTCGAGCATCGGGTCGTCCTTGATACCAAGGACATTGAGCACTTCGTGGCAGGTCTGCTGCATCACGCGGGCGCGCGGATCGTAGTTCTTGTAGACACGGTGACCGAAGCCCATGAGGCGGAAGGGGTCGTTCTTGTCCTTCGCCTTTTTCACGAATTCGGGGATCCGGTCGACGCTGCCGATCTCGGAAAGCATGTTGAGCGCCGCCTCATTGGCGCCGCCATGTGCCGGGCCCCAAAGGCAGGCAATGCCGGCGGCGATGCAGGCGAAGGGATTGGCGCCCGACGAACCCGCAAGACGCACAGTCGACGTCGAAGCGTTCTGCTCGTGATCGGCGTGCAGGATGAAGATGCGGTCCATCGCCCGGGCGAGGATCGGATCGACCTTGTATTCCTCGGCAGGTACCGAGAAGCACATGTGCAGGAAGTTCTCGGCATAGCCAAGGCTGTTCTTCGGGTAGACGACCGGCTGGCCAACCGAATACTTGTAGGCCATGGCGGCAATGGTCGGGATCTTGGCGATGAGGCGACGGCTCGCAATCATGCGCTGCACGGGGTCATTGATGTCCGTGGAGTCGTGATAGAAGGCCGACAGGGCGCCGACCATGCCGCACATGATCGCCATCGGGTGAGCGTCACGGCGGAAGCCGCGCAGGAAGAACTGCATCTGCTCATGAACCATCGTGTGGTTTGTGATCGCCCGGTCGAATTCCTTGAACTCGGCCGAAGTCGGCAGCTCGCCGTTCAGCAGCAGGTAGCAGGTTTCGAGGAAGTTGCCCTTCTCGGCCAGCTGCTCGATCGGATAGCCGCGATAGAGCAGGACGCCTTCTTCACCGTCGATATAGGTGATCTTCGACTCGCAGCTCGCCGTGGAGGTGAAGCCGGGATCGTAGGTGAAGTGGCCTGTCTGGCCATAGAGCTTGGAGATATCGATGACGCTCGGGCCGATCGAGCCGGGGACGACAGGATACTCGTAATCTTTATTGTCGACGGCGAGAGTCGCGAGCTGCTTCGCGCCACCTTCTTTTCCGTTTTTCGTCATGCTGTCCTGCCTGTCCTTTGCTGGTTTGCCGAACCGGGCGGAGAGCCACGATCCAGCCATTGTTGAACATTCTAGTGGGCAGCCTGCGCTTGCACGAGCGTCAGGCAGCCTGATCCCTGATCCTTCCGAGCGATTCCTCGCGGCCGAGGGTCGCAAGCACATCGAAAATGGGCGGTGAAACCGAGCTTCCGGTCGCGGCGGCGCGGAGCGGCTGCGCGACCTTGCCGAGCTTGAGGTCTTCCGCTTCCGCGAAGGCGCGAACGGCCGCCTCGATGTCGCCGGCCACCCAGCCATCAAGCGCTTCGAGGCCAGGCACGAGCCGCGCGAGCAAAGCGTGCGCATCTGCGTCAAGCAGCTTCGCCGCGTTGGCGTCGAGCGCGAGCGGGCGTTTGGCGCGCAGGAACTCCGCGCCCTTGGCGACGTCGAGCAGCGTTTTCGCGCGCTCCTTGATGCCGGGCATGG
>JAJXZC010000568.1 GCA_021780275.1 Pseudomonadota bacterium | reverse complement strand
GTCGCGGGAGATGCGAAGCTTTGGGGGCTCGCTGTTCAACTTTATGGGCTTCGGCGCGACGGCGACGACGGCTGCGGAGACACGCGAGCACTGGCGATGCTTGCGCGCGACGCAGCGGCGCGGGGCGCCGACGCGGTTGCGATCAGTCCAATCCATGCTTTGTTCACCGCGCGCCCGGACAAATTCAGTCCCTATGCGCCGTCGAATAGGCTGTTTCTCAATCCCTTGCTTGCCGATTCCGATTTTCTTTTCGGCGAATTGCCGCTTGCCCAACCGAAATCAGCGTATGCGGCCGATTACGCGAACGATGCCTTAGTCGATTGGCCGCGTGCCGCCGCGCGCAAAATCGCGCGTTTGCGCGCGCTTTTCGATGACTTTTGGACTCGACTCAGCAATAGCGAGGACGCGCTCGTCCACCAATTTATGACGTTTCGGAAAATGGGTGGTCAAGCGCTCGAAAATCATGCGCTCTTCGAGGCCATTCACGCTGAAATGGTCGGTCGCGATCCGCACAATTGCGGTTGGCAAACGTGGCCCGAGGCCTATTCTGCGCCCGATCGGCCGGCCGTTTCGCGTTTCGCAGTCACCCATCAGCGCGACGTGACCTTTCATATTTTCTTGCAATGGATCGCCGATGCTGCATTTGCCAACGCGCAGCATCAAGCGCGCGCTGCTGGGATGCGCCTCGGATTGATTTCCGATCTTGCCGTCGGCATGGAACCGGGCGGCAGCTATACATGGGCCGATCGACGCAGCGTGCTCGACCGCATGACGATCGGCGCGCCGCCCGACCTTTTCAATGCGCAAGGGCAGGCGTGGGGTCTGACGACCTTCTCGCCGCGCGGCCTCGTCGAGCGGCATTTTGCTCCCTTCATCGAGACTTTGCGCGCGTCGATGCGGCACGCCGGCGGTATCCGCATCGATCATGTGCTCGGATTGAAGCGGCTCTGGGTCGTGCCTAAAGACGTCCCGGCGCGTGCGGGCGCTTATCTGGCCTATCCGTTCGACGATCTGTTGCGGCTCGTTCGGCTTGAATCGCAGCGTCACCGCGCCGTCGTCATCGGTGAGGATCTTGGCACAGTACCCGATGGGCTGCGCACGACGCTTTCAGACAGTGCCATCGCCGGTATGGACGTTCTGTGGTTCTCCCGCGACGAGAGCGGCTTCATCGATCCGCGGCTGTGGCGGCGCGATGGCGTCGCGATGACGACGACACATGATCTTCCGACGATCGCCGGTTGGTGGCGCGGCGTCGATATTGCGCATGGCACGGGTGAGGACGACGTTGCGGCTAACACAGCAGAGAAAGCCGCACGGGCGGCGGACCGCGCCGATCTGGAGCGCGCCTTCTCCGACGCGCAGGTCGCGGCAGAGGTCCCCGCAACGTCCGACGAAAGCGCCGCCACCGTCGACACGGCGATCGCCTTTGTGGGGAAATCGCCGGCACCGCTCGTTTTGCTGCCGCTTGAAGATCTATTGGGGCTTGAGGATCAGCCCAATGTACCCGGCACGACTGATACGCAGCCAAATTGGCGACGCCGTTATCCCATTTCGGCAGATGAAGTCTTTGCAAATCAGCGTGCGGCGGCCCGCGCAGCGATGTTGACGGGAAGGACTGACGCGTGACAATCCCGCGCGCGACGATGCGTTTGCAATTTCACCAGGATTTCACGTTCAGCGACGCCATCGCGATCCTGCCTTATCTCGACGCGCTCAATATAAGCCATGTTTACGCGTCGCCCATTCTCAAGGCCCGCGCTGGGTCGGCTCACGGCTATGACGTGGTCGACCCGACGCAGATCAATCCAGAATTGGGCGGCGAACAAGGCTTTTGCGATCTCGTGCACGCGCTACGGGCCCGATCGCTTGGGATCATCGTCGACATCGTTCCCAATCACAGGGCCGTCGGAGGCGACGACAACGCCTGGTGGCTCGATCTGCTTCAGAATGGCCGGGAAAGCCGGTATGCGAAATATTTCGACATCGATTGGAACGTCATGGACGGAAAAATACTCGCGCCGTTCCTCGGTGGCCCTTATAGCGAGACAATCCGTAGGGGCGATGTCGCGTTGACGCTCGACGCCGCGCGCGGAGGATTTGAGGTAGAATATTACCAGCATCGGTTTCCAATCAGACAAGACGATTTTGACGACATCGAGAGACGCTCGCTGGCAGCGTTTGATCCCACGAGCGAAAAGGGCGTCCACCATCTTCACGAATTGCTGGAGAAGCAACACTACCGCCTTGCCTGGTGGAAAACGGCGAATGACGCGATCAATTGGCGACGATTTTTTGACATCAATGAGCTCGCCGCGCTCCGGCAGGACGACGACGATGTCTTTGCCGCGACGCACGGGAAAATCTTTGAACTTTATGCGCGCGGTCTGATCGACGGCGTGCGGATCGATCACGTCGATGGTCTGTCGGATCCCGGGGCTTATTGCCGCAAGCTCCGTGCGGGATTTGAGGCGCTTGCGCCGCGGCGTCCGCAGCATTGTCCGGCGCGGGCCTATATCGTCGTCGAAAAAATTCTCGGTGCCGATGAAGGCTTGCCGCGCGATTGGGCATGCGATGGCACGACGGGCTATGACTTCATGGACGAAGTGTCGCGTTTCCTGCACGCAAGCAGCGGCGGCCGCTCGCTGGCGGATTTTTGGCAAGCCATCAGTGGGCGCCCGGCGGATTTTTCCCATGAAGAAGACGTGGCGCGGCGCGACATCCTGATGCGCAGCTTTTCGGCACAGTTCGATGGCTTGATCGGTGCGCTCTCGCAAGGCGCGGCCGGCGAATTGGGTTCCCGCGACGTCACGGGTCCGGCAATCCGTCGGGTCATGATCGAAATTCTGGCGCATCTGCGCGTCTATCGCACCTATGCGCGCGTCGGCGCGGCGTCACCGGCCGATGATCATTATCTGAACCATGCCGTCACCGCGTCGTTGCGAAGCTGTCTGCCGGCGGACAAGGAGGTTTTGCTCTGGGTCGCGGCGTGGCTTGGCGGCGCAGAAATGCCCGGCGATCCGCAACGTCGTGCGGACGCAATCCGCAAATTCCAACAGTTGAGCGCACCTTTGGCGGCGAAGGCGGTCGAAGATACCGCATTTTATCGGCATGGTGCGCTGCTGTCCCGGCTCGATGTCGGATTCGACGCGATGCGATTCGCAAGCGACAAGGATGCATTTCATCGGCAGATGAAAGACCATCTGGCCTTTTTTCCGCACGGTATGTTGGCGACCGCAA
>JAJXZC010000609.1:12494-12797 GCA_021780275.1 Pseudomonadota bacterium | reverse complement strand
TTCATGACGGGTGTGGCTTTCCTGAAATCGCGGCGTTTTGATTCGACACCAAAATCGTACACGAAATCAGAGCTCTAAGCTACACCCGTCAACTCCAGCTGAATAATGCGGGTTAGATGGCTGCAGGGGGCAATCCGACGAGGGTATCATCGCTCAGAGTGGCGATAGTTTCCAGCGTCATGTAGCGGCCGCGCTGGACAGCCCATTCGTCGTGCTGGCCGGAACTAACCAACTGGCCTTCTGGTACGCATAACGGGACGGAACATGAACGTCACGCTGCCTTCTTGAACGGCTCGGGCGGGA
>JAJXZC010000609.1:0-12484 GCA_021780275.1 Pseudomonadota bacterium | reverse complement strand
GTTATGGTTTTCCGACGCATCTTGCCGCGCGACCCAGATGTAGTCGCCGGTGAGGTTGATGTGCTCCCAGCCCAACGGAGAGAGATGCGCCAGGAGATGTTGGGGGACATTTTCCGTCTGACGCAGAGTCGCGACCGCTCGTTCGAGGTATCGGGTGTTCCACAGGACGATCGCGGTGACGATGAGGTTCAGGCCGGAAGCGCGGTGCTGCTGGTTCTCGTAAGTGCGGTCGCGGATTTCGCCGAGCCGATGAATGAAGACGGCGCGCGCCAGACTGTTGCGGGATCGCTCTACGACGTGTATCAGCAAAGCTGCCGCCTGCGACATCCGGATCGAATCCGTGACGCCGGTCTATTGACGCCACGATCCGGATTGAATACTCGCCTGTGTAATCGGAACCTCCGTCGTGCGCTCTAGCGTTGGAATGGCGTACGCGATGAGGCGACGATGGCGAAAAACAGCTCGCAAGAGTTTTTGGAGGCGTACGTGAAAGCTGTCATTCTCGCTGGCGGGTTGGGTACCCGACTTTCTGAAGAGACTGCAAATAGGCCCAAGCCCATGGTGGAAGTCGGCGGCATGCCAATACTCTGGCATATTATGAAGATTTACAGCGCCCAGGGGATCAATGAATTCATCATTTGCTTGGGCTACAGAGGATATTTTATCAAAGAATATTTCGCCAACTACTACCTGCACATGTCCGACGTGACGTTCGACTTGCGCGACAATTCGCAAACCATTCACCACGCCAAAGCCGAGCCGTGGCGCGTAACGCTAGTCGACACCGGCGCCGAGACGATGATAGGCGGCCGCGTCAAGCGTATTCTGCCCTATATCGGCGACGACGAGGAATTCTGCCTCACCTATGGCGACGGCGTCGCTAACATCGACGTGAAGGCGCTCCTCGATCTGCACCGCAAGGAGGGGCGCCTCGCGACCGTCACTGCGACACAGCCGCCTGGTCGCTTCGGCGCTATCGTCGCCGACGGGGCGCGCGTCGAAGGGTTTCGCGAGAAGCCGATCGGCGACGGCGGCTGGATCAACGGCGGCTTCTTCGTGCTGAACCCCAAGATCGACGGCTACATCAAAGGCGACGAGACCGTGTGGGAGCAGGAGCCGATGGAGAACCTCGCTCGCGACAACCAGCTCTCGGTTTATTTCCATCGCGGCTTCTGGCAGCCGATGGACACGTTACGCGACAAGCGCCAGCTTGACGCGATGTGGGAAACCGGCAAGGCGCCGTGGAAGGTCTGGTGACGCGAACGGGTGCCCTGTAGTTTCCCGAATTCGCGAGGTTTTAAAAAATGCGTATCTTGATCACCGGCAACATGGGCTATATCGGCCCGACGCTGGCGCGGCATCTGCGCGCGACCCTGCCGGACACTGAACTCGTCGGCTATGACAGCGCGTTTTTCGGTCAGAGCCTGACAACGCACCTCGCGTTTCCGGAGCGCTTCCTCAACAAGCAGATCTACGGGGACGTGCGCGACATTGGCGCCGACGATCTCAAAGGCTTCGACGCGGTCGTGCAGTTGGCGGCGGTCTCGAACGATCCCATGGGCGCCCGGTTCGAGGCGGTCACCGAGGCGATCAATCAACGCGCAAGCGTTGCAGTCGCCGAGGCCGCGGCGGCTGCGGGTGTGAAGAATATGGTTTTCGCGTCGAGTTGCAGCGTCTACGGTTTCGCCGCCGACGGCCGAGCCCGCAAGGAGGGCGACGCGCTGAATCCGCTAACCGCCTATGCGCGCTCCAAGATAGGAACCGAGGAAGCGCTCAAGCAGATCGATTTGAAATCCATGACGGCGACGTCCCTGCGCTTCGCCACCGCCTGCGGCTTCTCTGACCGACTGCGCCTCGACCTCGTGCTTAACGATTTCGTCGCCTGCGCGCTGTCCTCGGGCGAAATCACCGTGCTATCCGACGGTTCGCCCTGGCGTCCCCTGATCGACACCAAGGACATGTCACGCGCCATCGAATGGGCGATACGGCGCAAGCCTGAGAATGGCGGGAGCTCCCTGTCGATCAACGTCGGCGCCGATCAATGGAATTATCAGGTCAAGGATCTTGCTGAGGCGGTCGCTGTGGCGATTCCGGGCACGAAGGTGTCGATCAACACAAACGCGCCACCGGACAAGCGCTCGTACAAGGTCGACTTCGGCCTGTTCCGCGAGCTAGCGCCTGGGCATCAGCCGCTTCAGACCCTGCAATCCTCGGTCGAGGACTTGCGCGACGGGCTGACGGCGCTGGGCTTCTCGGACGCCAATTTCCGCAATTCTCCGCTAATTCGCCTTAAGGTGCTGGAGCGCCATATCGCCGAAGGCCGCCTGTCCGAAGACCTGCGCTGGCGCCCGAACGAAGCTTAACGCCGCCGGCGGAGCGGCCGCGCCGCTCCGCTTTTCGTCGCTCCGCGCGCGGACGGCCGTAGCGCGGCGCACTCGTGTTCAAGGCAAGCCAAACCCATGATTTTCAACAAGACCCCACTTCAGGACGCTCGACTGATCCAGCTTGAGCGCAAGGGCGACGATCGCGGATTTTTCGCGCGTTTCTACTGCGAAAAGGAATTCGGCGCGGAGGGCCTCGCGACGAAATTCGTGCAGGTCAACAATTCGCTGAGCGGCAAGAAGGCTACGTTGCGCGGCCTGCATTATCAGCTCGCGCCCTCGGCCGAAGTGAAGGTCGTGCGCTGCCTGAAAGGCGCCCTGTGGGATTGCATCGCCGATCTGCGCCCGGATTCGTCGACGTTCGGCAAATGGTTCGGCGCAGAACTGAGCGAAGATAACCGCCAGATGATGTATGTGCCTCGCGGGTTCGCGCACGCGATCCTGACGCTGACGGACAACACAGAGGCGCTTTACCTTGTAAGCGATTTCTACGATGTCGAGGCAGAGCGAGGGGTGCGCTGGAACGACCCCTGGCTCAACATCCAGTGGCCCATTGCGCCGACCGAAATCTCTGTGAAGGACGCTGCTTGGCCGGATTTCAACTCGGAATTTCATGGCGTCGAGCGGCTGCGGGGCCTGCGGTGAAGGCGCTGCTCACCGGCGCGACCTCGTTCTCGGGCCTGTGGCTCTCGCGCGCTTTGCACGCTCGCGGCTTTGAGGTCGTGGCGCCGGTGCGCCGCGCCGCGGCGAACTACACGGACGTTCGAGCCGAGCGCGTCGCGGCACTCGCACAAGTCGCCGAGATCGTCGAGGACGTCGAGTTCGGCTCAGCGGCCTTCGTCAAATTGGTCGAGACCACTGGCTGCGACGTCCTCTGTCATCACGCGGCCGAAGTCACCAACTACCGCAGCCCCGAGTTCGACGTGGCGGCGGCGCTGGCCGCCAACACCCGAGGGTTTCCGGCGATCGCCGAACTGATGAAGGCGCGCGCGTTCAAGGCCGTAATCGGCACGGGCTCGGCGTTCGAGCCGGATGGGGGCGCCGGCGAAGTACCATTGCGAGCGTTCTCGCCCTACGGCCTGTCGAAGGCGTTCACCAACGCGACGTTGCGTTACTGGTGCGATCTGGCGGGCTTGCCGTTCGGCAAATTCGTAATCGCCAACCCCGTCGGCCCGTATGAAGAGCCGCGGTTCTGCGCCTATCTGATGAAGACCTGGGCGGGGGGGCAGACGCCGGCAGTGCGCACGCCCGATTATGTACGCGACAACATCCATGTGGACGCGCTGGCCCGGACCTACGCCGCTTTCGTCGCGGAAGTGGCGCAGAACGGCCGCAGCGCCCAGCTCGCGCCCAGCATGTATGTGGAGTCGCAGGGCGCCTTCGCCGAGCGGTTTGCCCGTGAGGTCGGTAAGCGCGTCGCGAAGCCCTGCGTCGTCAAGCTCTGCGTGCAAACGGACTTCACGGAGCCGATGGTGCGGATCAACACCGACCACGTCAATTACGCCGCGCTCGGATTCGACGAGACTTCCGCCTGGGACGAAATCGTCGCCTACTACTCCTCGCGCCTGAACCTGCGCTGACGCAATGGCGCCGGACGTAGCCTCAGCTTTTTCCGCGTTTGTCACGCCCGATTTCAGTCGATTGCCCTGCGTGAATGAATAAGTACTTGACCCGAAGCTCACTATGTGAATGGCTTCCTGAGCCAGCGCGCTCGAACCCCGCTGACGATAGATGTTGCAATTTCGATCATATTTGAGAAAACGGCTGGCGCGACGACAATTGCAGGGTCGTCGCAACTCAATTCTGAGTTTCTCGGAGGAGTGTAATGAATTTTGTCTCCTACTTCAATGTATCAACGTGGAATTCAATGTTCAATCGATCGAGCAGCAACCGAATTCGCAAGTATATAGAAGAAATCAAGGCGAGCAAATTGTTTGACGAAAGTGCATATGCGGCGAAGTACAAAATTCGCGGCGGGGATTTTGCCATTGAGCATTATTTGAGCGTGGGTTGGAAGTTCGGCTTTGACCCGTCGCCGAGATTTTCGACCCTGGACTATTTAAAGCTCAATCCGGACGTTGCCGCCGCCGGCATCAATCCGCTCCAGCATTATATCCAATACGGCCGCTCCGAGGGCCGAAAACTCTGGGACGAAGCGAAACCACCTTTGATTGAGCTCAAGGCTCCACAACCCCCGACCGTGCCGACTGCCGGTGTCGCCAACGGGGGGTTAGATGAGATCGATGAATATAACGAAATTATTCGCTCGCTCGTATCGCCGACGTACTATTTGACTAATTATCCAGATGTAGCGCGCTCTGGTGCCGACGCCTGCGATCATTACTTGCACTTCGGTTGGAAAGAGGACCGCAATCCCTCCGAGAAGTTCGATACGTTCTTCTACCTCGCCCAACACCCGTCGCTCAAGCCCGCCGGCTTGTGTCCTCTCGTTCATTATGTCAAGAACAAGTTTTCGCCAAATTTTTACACAGTTCCCACGAATCGTGTTATCCTGCATCCTCAAAGTGACGAAGCGCAGGCGCTGACCCATTACAGCAATACAGATCTGCGCATCGGCGTCCATGCGCACGTTTTCTTTCCCGAGTTGATAGGGGAGCTGTATTTGGCGCTGGCCAATCTTCCGGATCACACGCGGGTTCGCTTCACAACGGTTACGGACGGCAATCGGCGATATGTCGAAAACTTCGTAAACGCGAAAGCGCCGGCTTGGAGTTTTGATGTGGTTCGCGTCGAACGCGGCGGCCGCGACATTGGTCCGTTGTTTCGCGAATGCGCTGATCTCTGGCGCTCAACCGACGTAATGATGCATATCCACACCAAACGCAGCCAACACACTACGTTTGGCGACGAATGGCGTCGTTATCTCTACGACCAATGCTTGGGTTCGAAGGGGCTAATCGACGAAATCTTTCGTGTATTCTCAAAGGAGCCGTCAGTCGGCATTGTTTATCCAGAAAATTTTCGGGAAATAAAGAAATTTGTCGGACTGAATGGCAACGAGAATGCGCTGAGTGCGCTGTGCGCGGCGTTGGGCTTGGCCGATTACAATGTTTGGTCGCTGTGCGATTTCCCAGCTGGAGCGATGGCGTGGTTCCGTTCGAGGGCCTATCTCAATCTCGTCGAACATCTTTCCAGCTACGACGCGTTTGGAGAGGGGGAAAAGATCGAGGGTACATTGGCACATGTGCTGGAGCGCGCGCTGGCAGCGGTTCCCTTGGCATCGGGGTTCGAAATCCGCAGCTTTGCGACGCCGAAGCGCGAGGCGGTCAACTACGCCACCGAGACTCAGTCATTTCCCGTCTATCGCGACGCCTATACGTCCCGCTGGCTGCGCGATTCCCCGCGGATCGCCCGAGCGGTCGGTCGCCCGCTCGCGCCCCGCACGCCGATTTTTAATCCGGAAAGTCTCAACATCCATTGGATCATTCCCTCCTTCGGCGTTGGGGCGGGCGGGCATATGACCATCTTTAGATTTGTCGAATTTTTTGAGAAATTTGGCCATCGGCAGACGGTTTGGATTCAAAACCCCGGCAATTATGGCGCGCCGATCGACGCCTTGCGGGCAATCCGCGAGCACTACCGTCCGATCGGTGACGCTGTTTTCGTCCGCTTTCTGCCGGAAGATTTAGGTCAGCTCTCCGGCGACGTGCTGATCGCAACGGATTGCTGGACGGCTTACCCGGTCGACAACGCGACCAACTTCAAAGAGCGTTTCTATTTTATCCAGGATTATGAGTCGCTGTTTCATCCCGCGGGTTCCAATCAACTCGTGATCGAGCGCACCTATGGCTTCGGTTTTGCCGGCCTATGCGCGGGACCTTGGTTACTTAAGATCGCCAAGGATCATGGCATGTGGGCGCGCGAGTGGCGATTGGCGGCTGACCTGGAACATTATTTTCCGCCAGCCCAATATTCGACGCGCGGCCGGAATAAGATCACTCATATCGCTTTCTATGCCCGTACCAATACGCCGCGACGGGCGGCGGATCTTGGCTTGGCAGCGTTCGAGGAACTGGCTGAGATGGGGCATCGCTTCCATGTCCATTATTTCGGTGGCGACGAGCGATTGCCGGCGAACGGCTATGAGTCGACCCACCACGGCATTGTTTCGCCAGCGGCTCTCGGCGAATTGTACCGGCGTTGCGACATCGGGGTAGTGTTTTCAGCAACAAACTATTCGTTGATCCCACTGGAGATGATGGCCTGCGGGCTTCCGGTGGTCGAATTGGACACGGATTGTATGCGCGCTGTGTTTGCCGACGACGAGTTGATCACGGCTGAGCCGACGCCGCCGGCAGTCGCCGCGGCGATCACCAAGCTGATTGAATCGCCCGGGCTAAGGCGTAAGTTGGGCGACAGCGGGTTGGCGGCTGCACGGCGATGCGACTGGCTGCAAAGCGCGCGCGCTGTGGAGGCGGCTATTCTCGAGCGCTTGCGCGAGCACCAATTTGCCGAGGTCCGACCGGCAGAACTCTGTGCGCCACACCTGAATAAATGCCGCAAGGCGTCTGTCTTCATTCCTGTAAAGAACGGCGGCCCGTTCTTTGAACAGGTCGTTGATCGCATACTGGCGCAGTCGACGGATTTCGAGTTTGATTTTCTCGTGCACGACAATGGTTCGACCGACGGGACATTAGATCTCCTGAAGCGCAGAGCGGCAGCGCATGCCAACTTTCGCTTCATTCAACAGCCGCCGGACGAGTTCCAGCATGGAAGGGCGCGCAATCTTGGCATACAGAACACCGACGGCAAGTATGTCGCTATCACCACAGCCGACGCTCTGCCCGCAGACGAGTTCTGGTTGAGTCATATGGTCGCCGGCTTTCGTAAAGGGCCGCGCGTCGCAGGCGTCACTGGACGACATCGTCCGCATGTTGGGCACGGCCCCTTTTTATTCAGGGACATGAAAGCGTCTTTCGACAATTTTCGTAATCTTTCGGACGTCTATTCTTTCGACCAGCCGCTCGCGTCGCATATTTACCCAGGCGGGCAAGAGTGGCAGATGATCACGCTCTTCTACTCCGACAACAATTCCTGTATTTCGCGCGAAGTATGGAAATTACTGCCGTATCCAGAAATCGACTGGGGCGAGGACATGGTTTGGGCTTGGGAGGCGCTGAAACTTGGCTTCCAGAAAGCCTATGTCGACGACGCAGTAGTCTATCACTCACACGAGTGGGATTTGCGCAAATCGGAGGATTGGTATGCAATCGAAGGAGGGTTCTGGAAGGAATATTTCGGTTTCGACATCGTCGGTGACGCTGATGTCGAACTCGCCAATTGGAACGGTCGGGACCGACTTTACGCCATCGAGCACAAGGCCTCGGCTAAACAACTCGATCGGCAGCTGCGATTGAATGCAGCTTGCCTGCGTGGCCGCGCGGCGGGCGCAGCGGCCGCTATGGCGCGACAATCAGGGTGAGGTGCGCCAGGCCAAACTGGCGGGTTCCAGCCGGTGCAAGTGCGGCCCAGGAAAGGGGTGGCGCCCGCCTGGTAGCTGTAGCGGCGCGCAATCGAAATGTGGCGGACGCGCAATCAAGGGGCGTTTCGGACGCAAATTAGGTGAGACGGACGGGACCGTCCGACGCACGCTAATTGAGACTGGACGCACGCTCTGTGAGACGGACGCGAGATCATAAATCTCGACGCAGGCTAATTGAGACGGATGGCGGCGTGATCCCGGCGCTGGGAGTTGAGGGAGGCGTGGGTTGGCTTGACCGGAAAACGGGCGATTTCCTGGCGATCACGCCCGGCTGGCCCATGACCGCTGGAATCCGCCAGAAAACCCGTTGCGATCACGTCGGCAATCCGGCGGCACGCATCTCGTCCATGAGTTCCTGCGCGCGGCCAGCATCCAGATCGCCTCGCAGCATCCGGCGAATCTCAGCCGGCTTGGCGTCGAACTGCTCGACCAAGCTGCGCAGGTCGTAGCCATTGCGCGTAAGCCGTGGTTCCAACTCGTCGAGTTTGCTTGAGAGGACGGCCTCGACGACGCCGGCGGCGATGGGCTTGGCCCCGATCTCGAACCCGGCTTCGAACGCGCGCACCAGATGTTGGCCGATCTGCAGCGGCGTCTTCAGTTTGGCGGCCAGCAGCGTCGCCGCCTCGTCGGTCAGCACGTCGTCCGGCGCCACACCTTCCTTCAGCGAGGTCTTCAGCACCCAATCGATGTAGTCACGCTGTCGGTCGCGCAGGCCGCCGAATTCGAACACCGTCGCGCGGTCGCCGATCTCCTCCATCTTGGGGCGACGCAGGTCGTTCTTCAGCTTGGGATGTCCGACCAGCACGATGGACAACTGGCCGCCGCCCTCGGCCACCAACTCGATGAGGCGCTTCAGGGCGGTCAACGTCTTCGGATGCAGGTCATGAGCGTCATCGACAAACAGCGCCACGGGCTTCTTGGCCCGCCGGAACAACTCCTGCAGGTCCCGCTCCCGCCGTTCCGACTGGCTCGATATCTTGACCGTCTTCTCCGGGGTCAGATCATAGAACAGGGCGGCTTCCAGCAGCGGCAGGCTTATCTTCGCCTTGTCGATCGACAACGAACGCGACACGATGATCCGACCCTCGCGCTCGAGATCGGCCCGCAGGCGGCGCGACAGGACGGTCTTGCCCGAGCCGATGACGGCGGTCAGGGCGATCAGCCGGCCGCCCATGATCGCCGCCCGGATGTCGCGCGACACCTGGGCATGGTGCTCGGTCTCGAAGAAACCGACATCGACTGGCGGGCGCGACAAGCCGTAGAACCGCATGACCTCGGTCAACATCAGCCAACGCCTCCCCTTCGTCCTTGCGGAAAGCGCTCGCGCACGGCGGCGATGATTTCGGGGCGCGCCAGGGTTCGGGCCAGCAGAGCGTCGATGAAGGCGCGGTCTTCATCGGACAGTTTGGCGAGTGGCGCCCTGACCTCGTCGGCGATCGCGCGCCGCGCCGCGATCGGGTTGGCGAAGACGAGTTCATGGAATGGATCGGGGCCTTGGAACGGGCGCACCGGGATTGCGGTCGCGTCGATCTCGCGCCGTATGTTGGTCATGACCACGGCGTTCTCACCCGACAGCGCGGCGCGCGGCAGCGCGAGTTTGGCGGCGAGGGCAGCCACTTGGTCGGCGCGGACCTCATGGCGCGACTTGCGGTGCTTGCGGTAGCGATGCAACGGGATCGGACCGCCGACCGGCCGGAATGGCCCATGCGTTCATCGCCGTGCTCAACCCACAGTTCTTGGTCGAACAGCCCCCACCAGACCACGACCGTCTCGCCGGCGAGTTCAGCATCGACCTCGTATGTCACGCCCGCGACGGTCAGCCGGCAGTCGATGCCAACCAGGCGTCGCTCCGGCTCGCGCGCGAAAGCGCAGAACCGCTCCCAGGCGCACATCTGCCGGACGCCGTCTGCCGGCAAATGCGCCAGCCAGTCGTCGACGCGCGCATGCGGCTCGGACCTGTGGTCGCCTCGGTTGTACGTGGCGATGAAGCGCGCGAGCCAGCGGTTCGCCTCCGCTTCGGTCTCGGGCGCATGGAAATGGTACAGGGTCTCGTGCGCTTCCTTTATGGTGCGGAACGGTCGCTCGACCTTGCCTTTTGCGCGCGCTGTCGTCCGCCGCCCGTCCGACCCGGCGGGCATGTGCGGCAATATCTCGATGCCGAGGCTTTCCATCACCCGCTTGAACACCGCCGATTTCGCGACCGGCCCGTTGTCGAGCGAGAGCGCGGCCGGGATGCCTTGGAATGGGTTCGCCTCATCGCCCGCCTCCGACGGCTTGGACGACATGGCGTTGAACAGAAAGCGCAGCGCGGTCTCGACATCCTCGCCGTAGACGCAACGGTATTCCTGGTAGGCGACGCCCGAGCGGTCATCGACGACGGAAAACAGCATCAGGATGGGCGCACCCTGCCGATCCGCGTCGATCCAGGCCGGCGTTCGCAGGTGTTTCAGATCGGACGGACTCATGTCGAAATGCCACAGCGCGTTCGCGTGCTCGGCCTGGAAGCGGACGGCTGGCGGCTGGCGTGTCATCCGCTCGTGGTCGTAGCCGAGACGTCGCAGGTGGCGATTGATGGTCGAGGCGGTTAGCTTGCCCGGGGCCAATTTCTGGAAGCCATCCGGCGTATCGACGCCATGCTCGACCAGCAACCGCAAGGTGCGCACCGTCGACAGATGGCGGCCTTTCTTGTTGGTGGTCCTGATCTTCATGGCGGCGACGATCTCGCACCAGCGCTCGATCTCAGCCGCTGGCAGCGCGCGTGGACAGTCGCGGTCAGCGCGGTGGGCGTCCTTTGGCCGGCGGTCGCCGCGCAATAGGCGATACAACGTGGCCCGGCTGACGGCGTAGAGCTGCGCCGTGGACGCCAGCAGGGCGCCGCGCTCGGGATGCCGCGCCGGCAATGCCATGAGGCGACGGCGCAGGTCCGAAAGCGCCTCGGCCGGCACGCCGCCGCCCCTCGGCATCACGTCCTCGCGGTTGCGTTGGAGCGCGGCGAGGCCGGTACGGGCCGGGGGCTAGTTTTGGCGGCCGTGCCGGGACGATGCGTGCCGTCGAGCACAGCTTGGCCGGCGGCCTTCGGCGTGCCGTCGCCGTTGACGTAGGTGTATAGGGTGGTGGTCGTGAGGTTCAGGCGCTTGGCCACTTCAGCCGCGACAGCCTTGCGGTCCGCCATCGCCGCCATCGCCATCGTCAGCGTAGCGCGATCCATCTTGCGTGGCCGCCCGCCCATGCGCCCGCGCGCGCGAGCTGCGGCAAGCCCCGCCATGGTGCGCTCAGCGATCAACTCGCGTTCGAACTCGGCGAATGCGGCGAAGATGCCGAATGCGAGGCGTCCATTGGCCGTCGTTGTGTCGATCTGCGCGCCGGCGCCGGTCAGCACCTTCAACCCGACGCCACGGGTGCGCAGGTCCTCAACCGTGTTGACCAGGTGGCGCAGGTCGCGCCCGAGCCGATCAAGCTTCCAGAGCACCAGTGTGTTGCCGGGCTGGATCGCCTTCAGGCAGGCGGTCAACCCAGGACGGACATCGTGGCGACCGGATGCCAGATCCTCGTAGATGCGGATAGGGTCGACGCCGGCCGCCAGCATCGCGTCCCGCTGCGGCGCCAGCGTTTGGGTGCCGTCCGACTTTGAGACGCGGACGTAGCCGATCAGCATCGTCACACCAAAACGCCCCAGGAAAGAAGAAGCCCACCCTGCAAGCTGGCGATCAATTCCGCAACGGGTTTTCTAGCGGATTCCAGCGGTCATGGCCAGCCGGGCGTGATCGCCAGGAAATCGCCCGTTTTCCGGTCAAGCCAACCCACGCCTCCCTCAACTCCCAGCGCCAGGATCACGCCGCCATCCGTCTCAATTAGCCTGCGTCGAGATTTATGATCTCGCGTCCGTCTCACAGAGCGTGCGTCCAGTCTCAATTAGCGTGCGTCGGACGGTCCCGTCCGTCTCACCTAATTTGCGTCCGAAACGCCCCTTGATTGCGCGTCCGCCACATTTCGATTGCGCGCCGCTACAGGTAGGCCCGCAGGGTTGCAATCTCGCCCTTTGGCCTGAAGCTGGCCCGAAGCAGACCGTATTCATGCAGCCGCTGCAGCCACTGGGCATCGCTGATGTCGGTCTTGCGGCCGGGAACGTGCTTGGCGTCTCGCGCATTGACCAGCACCACCTCGAAGCCGCGCTGATCGAGAATTTCGAAGGCGGGGATCCAATAGACTCCTGTGGATTCCATGGCGACTGTGCGAACGCCGCAGCGCTTGAACCAGTCCGCCAGCTGCTGCAGATCGCCGGTGAAAGTACCAAAGCTGCGCACGGGTTCGGGGTCTCGATCCGGCCCCACCGCCGCGACGTGCATCGTGGCGCCGATGTCGATCGCCGCCGCATCTGGGTGAGTTGGGGAAATATCCCGCCTGGCGCGGGACGGCTTCGGTTGGGCCATGGATTCCTCCTGTAACGAGTGGGGCTCACGCGCGAAGGGGCTGGGCTGTGCAAAGAGATCAAATTCCTAACCGGGATCACCGCGAGGGTGTCACCACTCTCAAGTCCGCAGCAGCCCATGGACCACGTTATGTGACGGGGTTGGACACCACCAGTGAACCGACGGCCGCT
>JAJXZC010000757.1 GCA_021780275.1 Pseudomonadota bacterium | reverse complement strand
CTGCCGGAGACGAGCATCGCCCCGCGTCCTGCCTGCAGAAGAAACATGACACGCGGGCGCTTCGTCACCTTCACGATTTCCGTGGTCACAGTCGCCATATCCGCATTGAAGGCCGCCTGCAACGCGGCGGCCTCCTTCTCCCGGTGCAGTTCATGGCTTATGGCCGCGATGTGCTGGTCGACCGCGTCGGATGTATAGCCCGCGCTCATGCGCAGGATTTTGACGCCCGTCTTTTCCACCTGCGCCAGCGCATTGGGCGGTCCGGCTTCCGATCCGGCGAGGATGACATCCGGGTGCAGAGACAGAAGCCCTTCGGCAGAGAGCTGGCGCACATAGCCGACATTCGGCAGATGCGTCGCCGCCTCGGGATAAAGGCTCGTCGTATCGACGCCGACAAGCCGGTCGCCTGCGCCCAGCGCATAGACGATCTCGGTGGTCGAGCCGCCGACGCTCAGAATGCGCTCGGGCGCATCGGCCCGGGCCGCTGTCGCAAAGGCGACGGCCGACGCGATGACCAGCAGATAGAGATGCCTCATGCTGCCTCCAGCTCGGTCAAGCCGTTGACGATGGCGCGCCAGTCGAGGTCTTCCGGCGTGCCGGGCTTGCGCTTGCCAAAGAGCGTGGCGATCAGCTCGCCATCCTTGTCGAAGAGTTCGAGCGAAGTAACCGTGCCGTCTTCCGTCGGCTTCCAGACGACCCAGGCGCTGTCGATATGATCTTCCCGCAGGTGCAGGTTGAAGCGCTCGTCCATGACATTGAACCAGGGGCCCATCGGCTTCAGGTTCTCGACCGTGCCCGTATGGATCTGGATCATGCCGGGATTGCCGACGAAGACCATGATCGGCACGGCGCGGTCGCACGCCACGGTGAGCGCGGTACGCAGCGCCGACGACGGCACGGGGAAGGCCCGCGACGGTCCGGCAAGACGCAGCCCCTGCAGACGCTGCACCTTGTGCTTCGTCAGCAGCCCGTGAAACTCATGCGTGTCCGTCATCGCGTCCCAATTCGCGTGGAAGGCGGGAACGTCGATCTCGTGGTCGGGCAGCGCGGGCGTGCGCCCGGCGACAGGCGTCACCTCGATGGGCGTATCGGCGACGGCAAATTGCGTCACAAGCGCGTCGAAAGCCCAGAAATCCGAACGATCCGTCAGATAGATCTTGTGGACGGCGACGCCATGCGTATCGAAAAACTGAAGCGAATGCCTCGCCTCTTCGCCCGTCTGATCGACCACCGCGAAGCCAAAGCGCCATTGAGAAAAGAAAATACGCAGGTCGATATCATCGCCGACGATCAGGCCGACATGCGCCCCACCTTCGAGTTCGCCATAGACGCCCTTGCGCTCATGTACGACGGATTCGTTGCGCGTCAGGGCCATGACCCGGCCAAGGGCCGAGACGCCGCGAATGATGCCCGGCCAATCAGCCTTGAGCCGCGTCACCTCGACGCCTGCGCTGCCAAGCGCGACGAGTTCGGCTTCGCTGATGCCGAGCTTTTCGGCAAGGTTGCGCGCCCGCAATCGTGGTTCGTTTGCCAGAATGGCGGCGCGACGTTCGATCAGATCGGCGGCATTGGATACTGAGGACATGATGTTTCCTTTCATCGGCGTCGATTGACGTATCAGTTGAGAGCAAAGCGCACCGGGATCTCCACCCAGGCGATGACAGGCTTGCCGCTTCGTTCGGCAGGCACGAATTTCCAATGACGCACCGCCGTGATCGCGGCGTTATCGAGCAGCGCAAAGCCCGAGCTTTTCCAGACCAGCACCTCGGCGGCATTGCCGCGCGGATCGAGCTTGACGCGGATCAGCGCCTCGCCTTCCTGCGCGAGCCGCCGTGCGCGGCGCGGATAGGCGGGCGGTTGCGGGCGTTCGCGAAATTGCGGCTCGATAAAAAAGGCTTTTTCTCCACCTCTGCCAAGTGAACCATTGGCTTCGCCCATCGGGGTGACTGCGCTTGCGACCGACGCGACCGCGCCGGAGGTAGCCGCCGATGATTGCGACATATCGCTCGTCGGCGATGCCTGGGCGACCTGCTGCCTCTCGGCAGGCTTCTTCCTTATCGCCTCGGTATTTTTCTTTTCGACGGGCTCGGGCTTCGCCTTCGCCTCGACCTTGCGCACCTCGACAGGCTTTGGCTCGTCGACGGGCTTTTCAGGCGCAGCCGCCGGGCTTGCCGTCTTCACCGCCACCGGCGCCTGAACGAGACTCACAAAGGTCACGGACTGCCCTTGCGGCAATCCTCTCTGGACGGATTTTCCTTCTCCCTGCCACCAGACGAAGGCGGCGGCAAAGAGGCTCGCGTGAATGGCCATGGAAACCGCCACCGGCAAACGCAATCCCGGCAAGGGGCGCAGGGTACCGGAGGAACTTTCGGTCCTGCTGTCGGCATCTATGTTTGCGGTGGCGGCCATGCTTGTCACAGTGCGTCGCTCCGTTCGTCAGAACCGGAACGTCATGTTCACGCCGGCATTGCGTCCGGCCTGCGCATATCGCCCGATGGTGGCGCTGGTCGCGGCGAGGCCTGTCACATCCTGCGCGTTGTAATATTCTTCGTCCGTAATGTTGAAGATGCCTGCGTTGATCGTGAGATTGTCCGAAACCTCGTAATAAGCGCTGAGGTCGAGGAGCGTATAGGCGGGCGCCTGGAAGTTCGTCGCAGTCGAGACGCGGCTGTGACGCCAGGCATGGGTCATCGTCAGCTGCGTACCCCAGACATCGGCCTCATAGGCGAGCCCCATGATCGCCTTCACCGGATCGACGCTGTCGATCGGCGCGCCTGTCTGATCGTCCTCACCATGCGCATAGGCCACCGCGCCGCGCAGCGCCCAGTTCGGCGTCATGCGATATTCGCCCTTGGCTTCTGCGCCATAGATCGTCACGTTCGACAGGTTCTGATACTGGAACTGCATGAGGCCGCCCGACATGCCGAGATACTGCGTGTCGATGAAGTCTTCATATTCATTGTAGAAGACCGATGTCGAGAAGCTGCTGCCGTCGGCGAACTTGCCGCGCAACCCACCTTCAATGCCATCGCTCGTTTCCGGTTTCAGATTGCCGTTCGGCAAGATCTCATAGCCATAGCCGGGATTGCTGAAGGCGAAGTTGGCATTGTCATAGGGCGGCGCTCGGAAGCCATGCGCATATTGCGCATAGAGCTTGTATTCATCCGTCAGATCGAAAGTCGCGCCGAGCTTCGGCGAGATTTCCGTCTCGTTCACTTCGTGGATGGTGATCGTGCCCGCGCCGGAGTTG
>JAJXZC010000273.1 GCA_021780275.1 Pseudomonadota bacterium | reverse complement strand
ACCACCGCGACGGCGACGATCTTCAATCCGTGCAGCCAGGCGACATGGGAAATGTCGCCGATGCGGCCAAGACCATAGGCGAAGAGGATCAGCGCCAGCGCCGAGGGCAAAGTGAACCCCGCCCAGGCGGCGAGGCCGCCCGCAAAGCCAGCGCGCAACATGCCGAGGACGATGCCGACCTGGCTCGACGCCGGACCGGGCAGGAACTGGCAGAGAGCGACCGTGTCGGCATAGGCCTTTTCGTCGAGCCATTTGCGGCGCTCGACGAATTCGGCGCGGAGATAGGAAAGATGCGCGACCGGCCCCCCGAAACTGGTCAGGCCGAGGCGGAGGAAAACTGGGAAAACTTCACGCCACGAATTCATGAGCAGCATCACGCGTAATCGAACAGCGCCATGAATCCGAAATCCATGTGCAGCTGCTGGTGACAGTGGAAGAGTGTCTTACCGGGATTGTCGGCGACGAAATCGACTTCCGCCTCCTGAAACCCGCCAAGCATGACGACATCCTTGACGACGCCCGACGTCAGCCTGCCGCCGATGCGCGTTAGTTCGAAGGAATGGCGATGCAGATGGATCGGATGGATGTCGTCACTGGCGTTGCGGAGCTTCAGCCGGTAGCGACGCCCCTGATGCAGCGCGAAGCGCGGCGTCATCGCCTCCATCGAAAAGGCCTCTCCATTGATCGTCCACTTGTTGAAGCCGCCCAGCGCCGCATTGTGCTTCACAAAGGTCATCTCGATGGTTTCATCGGGCGTAGCCGCCGGGGCGCTGGCGCGGCCGAAGGCGGCGTAATCCCAGCGAAAAGGTTTTGGCGCGATCCAGTGTGGTTCGCCCGTTCGGCCGGCATATTCGACGACGATTCCCATGCCGTGTCCGCGATCGTCGTCGGAAAGGTCGCCCATCACCCAGACGCCGGGATTGTTCATTTCGACGATCGCCGAGATGCGCTCGGCGGTCCCGAGCCACAGCACCGGGACCTCGGCCTGAACCGGAACCGCATTGCCGTCGAGCGCCAAGACCCTGAAGACATGGCCGGGCAGAGCAAGGCTGCGGATTTCGGTGGCGCTTGCGTTGAGCACATGAAACAGCACCCGCTCGCCCTGCCTGACGCGGACAGGCTCGCCATGGCCGAGCATGCGGCCGTTGATTCCGAACAGCTCGTAGCCGACCTCGAAGCCCTTGGTCTTTTCGGCGGACTCTTCGTCGGCCGCGCGACCCATTTGTTTCAGTTCAGGCAGTTCCGCGCCGGCGAGAATATCCATCGCCATGTCGCCGCCGCGGCTGAGCGACGGAAAAAATTCCTTTAGGACGAGAAAGACTTCGCGGTCATAAGCGCCGGGATCGTTTTTCGGCTCGATATATACCGGCCCCGATTGCCCGGAATAGGTTCCTCGCGACAAATCGCCACCGGCGATGACATGGGTGTGGTAAAAGCGAAAACCGGACGGCTTCGGCACAAAAGCGACATGGCGCATGCCATGGGCTGGGATGTACGGCGAGCCTTCCTCCGCCGCGCCATCGACGTCGCTTGGGATCATCTGTCCGTGCCAATGGACGAGTTCAGGCGTATCGGTGTCGTTGAAAATATTCACAACGACCCGCCGGCCCTCTTTGAGGCGCACCAGTGGCCCGGGAAACTGACCATTATAGAGCGTCGTCGAGACTATGTGTTCGGGCGACAACTCGACAAGGCCGGTTGCGATGCGCAAGGCATAGTCGGCCTTTTCGGGCGAGGGCGCATCGGCAGCCTCGGAACGAGGCGGCGCTAAGCCGGCGAGCACCGGAACGGCGCCGCATTTGAGCAGAGTTCGGCGGTCGATCATGGGTTCAACCTCCTGGTTCAGCGCCGGCGGGCGATCAGGGCGTCGAGCGACCATTGCCCTGCGCCTTCGATCAGGAGGTAGAGCAGCGCCAGCAGCATGGTGAAATCCGCGCGCGCCTCATGCGCCATGCTCCAGAAGCCGTAACGAGCGAGCTTGGGCGTGTGGAAAATCCACAGGTCGTGTCCAAGGAGCATCGGGATTTTCGTCGAGACGATGGCGACGATCATCACAACGATCAGCGGAAGCGTCGCCAGGTGCGTGAAAAGGCCGAAAATGATCAGTGCGCCGCAGGTGATTTCGACAACGCCGACGAACGGCCCCATCTCATCGGGAAAGGGGATTCCGATATGGGCGAAGCGCCCGGCGCCCAATAATTCCGGAAAGATCAGCTTCTGGACGCCTTCGGGGAAGAACACGACCAATCCGACCAGGAGGCGAATGAGGATCGTCCAGCCGGAAGCGCGCGTTGGCAGGGAATTTCGCAACAGACTCACGGTCTCGTCTCTTCTTCCTCAAACAGTTCGCCGAAGAGTTCGCGCACCTTCTGCTTCGCCGCGGCCAGGGCTTCGACGCCCTCGGCCGTGGCCCGGTAGACGCGCCGCGCCGCACTGCCCGTTCGCTCCTCGGTCGAAATCAGCAGACGCCTGCCTTCAAGGCCATGCAGGATCGGGTAAAGCGTGCCGGCGCTAATCTTGTAACCGTGGCGGCCCAATTCCTCGATCATGGCGAGACCATAGATCGGCTCCTTGGTCGCGTGGTGGAGCACATGCAGCCGTATCAGCCCGGCATAGAGATATTTCTCGTCCATAGCGTAATCGGGTTTCGATCTCGGAACTCGATATATTAATCTTAGCTTGCCTCCCGTCAATGGTGGCAACGCCCCTCCAAGGATGGGTCGTTGACAGCGCGGTGGAGCGACCGTTTATCACGTTGAAGAGACAGTCAGTATCGGAGCGTGGAGGTCTCAGCGGGGTCGACTCCAGCCTGTCGGCAATCGTACTGCTCAAATCGGCGGGCCATTTCAGTTGTATAGATATTGTTGTATATATGTACTGACAGTTTTGTAAGGAAGCTTGGCAATGCTGACCATTCGCGACCCTCGCGCCGCCGAGTTGGCCAAACGTTTGGCGCGCGTGAATCATACCACAATGACCCAGGCGGTTGTCACGGCGCTGGAGAACGAACTCGCTCGCGAGCGACAAAAGACGCCCCTCGCGGATCGACTGGCGGCGATCGCAAAAAAAGCGCGCACGATGTCGGGTCCCAACGCAAGGGCGATGACGAAAGACGAGATCGACGATCTTTGGGGGCAATGAAGTGTTTGTCGACACCTCGGCCATAGTCGCGATTCTGACTGAAGAACCCGAGGCCGACGAACTGGCGTTGCGCCTGTCCAAGGCGGCGCGGCGCTATACGTCGCCGGTCGTTC
>JAJXZC010000482.1 GCA_021780275.1 Pseudomonadota bacterium | reverse complement strand
CGCGCTCACAGGCGCCTATGGACTTTCTTTCATCGCCATTCTGATTATCGCGTCGCCCGCCTTCTTCGATCCCCATGCGCGCGCCGCCGACATTCATTCGGTCGGGCTCTCGATCCGCGAAGTGCTGGTCGTGCCCTTCGCCGCGCTTGCCGCGCTCGGGCTTCTCTGGGCGGGCGGCGCGTTGCGGCTCGCATCGGCGGAGCCCCATGCGCCCGGCCCTGACGATGTGCAGCTCCGGATCGTGCAGCCAAACATTCCGCAGACGCAGAAATGGCGGCCTGAAAGCCGGATTGCCATACTCGGGCAATTTCTCCGCATGAGTTCCGACCCGACGCCAGAAGCGCCACAGGGCCTCGGACCCCATTCGATTGTTGTCTGGCCGGAATCGGCGCTCTCGATCTTCCTCGCCCGCGAGCCCTATGTGCTCTCCGCGATCTCGCGCATGATGCCCAAGGGCGCGCTTCTCATCACGGGAAGCGTTCGCGGCGAGCCGGCGCCCGAAGGCCCGCCCGACCAGCTCGCGCGCTTCTACAATAGTCTCTATGCGGTCGATTCAGACGGAAGGATCATCGCCACCTATGACAAGTTCCACCTCGTCCCCTTCGGCGAATACCTGCCCTATCATCGCTGGCTCGAAAGCATCGGCCTGCACAAGCTGACCAAGCTGCAGGGCAGCTTCGATGTCGGCCCCGGCCCGATAACGATGCCGCTGCCCGGCGCGCCGTCCGCCAGTCCCCTCATCTGCTATGAGATCATTTTCCCTGAAGAAGTGGTCAATGCGACGAAGAGGCCGGGCTGGATCGTCAATGTGACCAACGACGCCTGGTTCGGTTCGTCGAGCGGCCCCTACCAGCACTTGTCGCAGGTACGGCTCCGGGCGGTCGAGCAGGGCCTGCCCATCGCGCGCGCGGCCAATACCGGCATTTCCGCGGTCATCGACCCCTATGGCCGGATATTGGCGCAAAAGGCGCTCAATACGGCGGGCGTCATCGACTACCCGCTCCCCCCGGCCCTCGCGCCCACGCCCTATGCGCGTTTCGGCGACTGGCTTTTCGGGCTGTTGCTTCTTGCCGGCGCGGGCTGCCTTTACATTTTCAGGCCGCGCTGACCTCGCGCCTTGCGGGAGGTTGGTTCCGGCTGAATGAAACTTTTGTTGCAGCCTCTGCCGCCTGACGGTTGTATTTCTTGCCGAAAGACGGCATCGGTTGCATATCGCCGGAGCGGGCTCGCGCCTTCCGGATGTGGCAGCCGGGGCGAAGTGGTCCGGTTTGCTGGTTCTGCCGGTTTACGCCGGCCGCGATCAAGAGGTGCGCCTTGCCAAGGAAATCGCCCAATCCAATCGACGTTTATGTCGGCGGCCGGGTTCGCATGCGGCGCATGCTCATCGGCATGAGCCAGGAAAAGCTCGGCGAAAGCCTGGGGCTCACCTTCCAGCAGGTGCAGAAATACGAAAAGGGCGCCAACCGTATCGGGGCGAGCCGCCTTTACCAGATCGCTCGCGTGCTCAGCGTTCCGGTGGAGTTCTTCTATGAGGGCATTCAGGTCGAGGACCCGCTCGAAGCCGAGGGAATGGCCGAGGCCGAGCCGTCCAATTTCGACTTCGACATGCTCTCGACCTCTGAAGGCATCCAGCTCAACAGCGCCTTTTTCGCCATTCGGGACCCGAAAGTCAGAAAGCGGATACTCGAACTCGTGAAGGCGCTGGGCGAGACCGAAGCTCCCGGACTTTCCGACGGGGCGGATGGCGCCGACGCGGATGGTGAACTGGTCGAAGATATCTAAGACCGCGACATTACTGTGAAAAAGGGTCACGGGAGTTGACCCAATGGCCTTTCCTTGCAAAAACCTTTGACGTTCGACGGCACGGTTTCGCCGTGTTTCGTCGATATGACATCAACACCGAACTTCCTCTGACGGGAGCATGACATTGGCCCGGTCCAATTATCTTTTCACCAGCGAATCCGTTTCCGAAGGCCATCCCGACAAGGTCTGCGACCGGATTTCCGATGCTGTGCTCGACCTCTATCTGTCGGCCGACCCTTTTGCGCGCGTTGCCTGCGAAACGCTGACGACGACAAACAAGATCGTTCTCGCGGGTGAAGTTCGCGGCCCGTCCTCGATCACGAAGGACAAGATCGAGGAAACGGCGCGCAAAGCGGTGCGCGAGATCGGTTACGAGCAGGCCGGTTTCCACTGGAAGCATGCCGATGTGGAGGTTCTGCTTCACGCCCAGTCGGCTGATATCGCTGTGGGCGTCGATGCCACCGGAAACAAGGACGAAGGCGCGGGCGATCAGGGCATCATGTTCGGCTATGCCTGCACCGAAACCGACGTGCTCATGCCGGCACCCATCATCTATGCCCATCGCATCCTGAAGCGCATGGCGGAAGACCGCCATTCGGGCAAGCGCCCGGAATTCGAGCCGGATGCGAAGAGCCAGGTCACGCTGCGCTATGAAAACGGCAAGCCGGTTGGCGTCACGTCGGTCGTCGTTTCGACGCAGCACAAGGAAAGCGTCAAGACCCCCGAGCTGCGCGAACTCGTGCGCGGTTATGTGAAGGAAGTGCTTCCGGCGGGCTGGTTCCCCTCCGAAGAAGAATTCTACGTGAACCCCACGGGCCAGTTCGTCATCGGCGGACCGGACGGCGATGCGGGCCTCACCGGCCGCAAGATCATCGTCGACACTTACGGCGGTGCGGCGCCTCATGGCGGCGGTGCCTTCTCCGGCAAGGATCCGACGAAGGTCGACCGTTCGGCGGCCTATGCCGCGCGCTATGTGGCGAAAAACGTCGTCGCCGCAGGCCTTGCCGACCGCTGCACGCTTCAGCTTTCCTACGCCATCGGCGTTTCGAAGCCGCTGTCGATCTATGTCGATCTGCACGGCACGGGCAAGGTCGACGAGGCGGCGATCGAGCTCGCGATCCCGCGCGTCATCGATCTTTCGCCCCGCGGCATCCGCGAGCATCTGCAGCTCAACCGCCCCATCTACACCCGCACCTCGTCCTACGGCCATTTCGGCCGTATCCCGGAAGCGGATGGCGGTTTCTCCTGGGAGAAGACGGACCTCGCCGAGAAGCTCAAGGCGGAGATCCGCTGAAGCGTGACTGCGCGAACCGTAGATCAGAAGGAAAATGCCCGGCGCCGCCATGTCTATGGCCGGACGCACGGCAAGACACTGAAGCCAAGACAGGCGAATTTGATGGAGACCTTGTTCCCCAAGGTCTCCATTTCGCTTGAAGCGGATGTGATCGACCC
>JAJXZC010000276.1 GCA_021780275.1 Pseudomonadota bacterium | reverse complement strand
CTAAGCTGCGATCGATGCCGGGTTCACCCGGTTCCGGCCGGTGCTGATGACGGCTTTGGCGATGATCATCGGCATGGTGCCGATGGCGC
Organism: Pseudomonadota bacterium; assembly: GCA_021780275.1. The sequence continues at coordinate 12,773 of JAJXZC010000276.1, read as the reverse complement.
TTGGCGCCGGCGAAGGCGGCGAGCAGAACGCGCCGCTCGGCCGCGCCGTGATCGGCGGCCTGATGCTCGCGACCGTCGCGACTTTGGTTTTCGTTCCGACTGTTTTTTCTCTGCTGCATTACCGCAAGGGCGGGGCGCAACCGCTGCCGCCGGACGGTGAGCACGAGGGACACGGGAGTTTGGTGGCCTGATGCTCGAAAAAGCCGACAATGTGAAGCCGATCGCGCCGCCGCATGCGGTGCCGGATCATCAACGTTCCGCCCGGCGCGGCGGTGGCGGCAGGGTCTTGCTGGGCCTCCTGGTTCTGGCGGCGCTGCTGGGTGGAATTTACTACGGCATTCGCGCCCGCACTTCGGCGGAATCCGCGCTGTCGAAGGAAACCGTCCAATCGGCCGTGCCGGTCGTCGATGTCGTGCGGCCGAAGGAAAATGCCCCGAGCCAGGCTTTGGTGCTGCCGGGGCAGACGACCTCCTTCACCGACACGCCGATCTACGCGCGCGCCAACGGCTATCTCAAAAAGTGGTACGTCGATATCGGCGCCAAGGTGAAGAAGGGCGAATTGCTCGCCGAGATCGAGACGCCTGAACTCGACGCGCAATTGCGCCAGGCGCGGGCCGATCTCGTGACGGCGGAGGCCAATTCCAAATTGGCTGCCATTACCGCGCACCGGACCGAAGATCTCTTGAAGTCGCAATCGGTCTCGACGCAGGAGCGCGATAACGCCGCCGGTGCTTATGCCGCCGACCAGGCGATCGTCACCTCGCGCCAGGCGGATGTGGCGCGGCTCGAGGAGCTTCAATCCTACGAGAAGATCTACGCGCCCTTCGATGGCGTGATCACCGCCCGCAATACCGATATCGGCGATCTCATCACCGCCGGATCCGGCACGCGCAATTCGGAGCTTTTCCGCATGCAAGCGACGGGCACGTTGCGCATCTATGTGGCAATCCCTGAGGTCTATACGCCGCAGGTTCACATCGGAGCGGAGCCGACCGTCACGCTCGACGAATATCCGGACCAGGCCTTCCAGGGCACGCTCGTGCGCACGGATGAAGCGATCAACCCGCTTTCGCGGACGCTTCTGGCGGAGGTCGATGTCGATAATTCTCAAGGCAAGCTGCTGCCCGGCGCCTATACATTCGTGCATTTTGCGCTGCATGCGCATCCGGGCAGCGTGACCGTACCGTCGAACACGCTGCTGTTCCGCAGCGAAGGTCTGCGCGTCGGTGTCGTGCGCGATGGCAAGGTGCAATTGGTGCCGGTCAAGATCGGCCGCGATTACGGCGATAGAGTCGAAGTTATTTCCGGCCTCAAGAGTACGGACGCGGTCATCGTCAATCCGTCGGATTCCTTGACGAGCGGCGTCACGGTCAAAGTGAACTCCAGCAAGCCGGCCGGAGCGTCTTAATGCGTCACGCGTGGGGGGGAGTCGCGGCGTTCGGATTTTTGCTGGGCGGATGCATGGTGGGGCCGGATTACGTGACGCCGGCCGTTCCGGTCACGCCGAAATTCAAGGAGGCGACGCGCCCGGTCGATCCCAAGACCGACGGGACCTGGGTGCGCGCCATCCCCAGCGATGCGTTCGAGCGCGGCAAATGGTGGGAGGCCTTCGGCGACCCGGAGCTCGACCGGCTCGAGGATCAACTCGGCGACGCCAACCAGAATTTGCGCGAAGCCGAAGCCCGTTTCGCGCAATCGCGGGCTTTGATCCGGCTCGCACGCGCCTCGGAATTTCCGAGCGTCAGCGCCGGGGCCAGCGCCGCCTCGATCAAGGAATCCGCCCATCAGCCTTATGTTCTGCAAACGAACCCGCAGCCTCTGGGCGATTTCGAAATGCCGGTCGATCTCAATTACGAGATCGATTTCTGGGGCAGGATCCGGCGCGGGGTCGAAGCGGCGCGCGAGGAATCGCAGGCGACGGCGGCCGATCTCTCGACCGCGAGCTTGAGCCTGCATGCCGAACTCGCGCTCGATTATATCGACTTGCGCGCCCAGGATGCGCAACAGCGCCTCTTGGACCAGACGGTCAAGGCCTATGCCCACGCGCTGGACTTGACGCTGAAGCGCCAGTCCGGCGGTCTCGCGCCCGAATCCGATGTCGAGCAGGCACGCGCCCAGCTCGACACGATCAAGGTTCAGGATACGGATGTCGGGGTGACCCGGGCGCAATTCGAACACGCCATTGCCGTCCTGATCGGCGAGCCGCCGGCGGCGCTCAATATTCCGCCGGCGCCCCTTGGCCAGCTCAAGCCGCGCGCCGTGCCGGGCATGCTGCCGTCCGAGCTTTTGCAGCGTCGGCCGGACATTGCCGCCGCGGAGCGCCGGGTCGCCGAAGCCAATCAGCAGATCGGCATTGCCGATGCCGCCTTTTATCCAAACGTGAACCTTGCGGCGCTCGCCGGCTTCCAGGGTACGACGCCGGCGAATTGGTTCGTCTGGCCGAGCCTACTCTGGTCGGTTGGTACGACCCTGTCGCAGCCGATCTTCGACGGCGGCGCAATCCGGGCGCAATCCGATGCCGTTCGCGCCGCTTACACGGAGAATGTCGCCAGCTATCGGCAGACGACGCTGTCGGCCTTCCAGGACGTCGAGGACAATCTCTCGACCTTGCGCATTCTGGGCCGCGAGGCCAAGCAGCAGCGCGACGCAGTGATCGCGGCGAACCAGGCGCTCAAGACCTTCACCACGCTCTACATCGGCGGCGAAGTCGCTTATCTTCAAGTCATCACCGCGCAAACGACGGCGCTGTCCAACGAGGTCAATGAAGTCGACATTCAGCGCCGGCGGATGGAGGCCAATGTGCGGTTGATCAAGGCGCTCGGCGGCGGTTGGGACGTGGGGCAGCTTCCGGTTCTCGCCTCGAGCGGCTTGCCGCGCGGCGCCTTTGTGCCGGTCGGGCAGCAGTAATTCCGATGCGCTCCGCCGAGGAGATCATAAAGATCTTGCGGCTCGCGCCGCATCCGGAAGGCGGCTATTTTCGCGAGACCTTTCGCGACGCGCCGTCGGTCGGAGGCCGCGCGGCCTCGACCGCGATCTATTATCTGTTGACGCGCGGCCAGCAGTCGCATTGGCACCGCATCGATGCCGCCGAAATCTGGCATTGGTATGCCGGCGCGCCGTTGCGCCTGTCGATCAAGGAGCTCGAGAAGATTTCGGTGCATCGTCTCGGCCCCGATGTTTTCAACGCGGAGGCGCCGCAGATCGTCGTGCCACCGCTCGCCTGGCAGAGCGCCCAGTCGCAGGGTGAGTGGACGCTCGTCGGCTGCACGGTTGCGCCGGGTTTCGAGTTCGGCAAATTCGAAGTGGCGCCGCCGGGCTGGCGCCCTTAGGGTAAGCTATGTTCCAATCTTTCCAATCGCCCCAATCGCTTGATGACATCGTCCATGTCATTCAGGTTGCGCTGACGCCGGTTTTTCTCTTGTCCGGCGTTGCCTCGCTGCTTGCCGTTTTCGCGACCCGCTTGGGCCGGGTGGCAGACAAGGTCGATGCTTTGACCGATGCTTTGGACAGCGCGTCGGAGGCCGAGAGCGCGCAGATTCTGGTCAGGCTCGGCTATCTGCGCGGTCGTTCGAATGCGCTCGACGCTGCGGTCGTCCTCGGCGCTCTCGCCGGCGTCTCGACCAGCGTCGCCGCGCTTCTGCTGTTCGTCAGCACGTTGCGGAACGCCGCCGGATCGATGCCGATGTTCTTCGCCTTCGGCGCCGCCCTTGTCTTCACCATCGGCGCTTTGAGCGCCTTCCTCATCGAAATGCTCATGGCGAGCCGCGGAATTCGCGCACAAGTCGCTGCGGAAAAGGCGCGGCAAGACGAAGCCGAGCCCGAGCGCGCGCCCGAACCGCCCGGCCACGGCCTCGGTCTCAGCGAGGCGCAAGATGGGCCGGATGGCTCAGGCGGCGGGATCGATTAGTCGGTCAGAGCCGCAGGGTTTGCATCGGCCGTCGGCGCTTTATCCTTGCTCGAGGGGCAGGTCCTTCGTCAGCCATTGCGCGAGATCCGACGCTTCGTTGTCGGGAAAAATATACGACAGCCAGCCCAATCCAGGATCGCGCACAAGCAGCATGCGGCCTTCTGAATAGCGCACATCGGGCGTCTGCCAGGCGGGATCGACAACGGGATCGATCGCATTTTCGTCCGGCTCGGAGGCAACAGGCTGAACGAGAAGCGCGCGATTCTTGCCAAGGTCTCGAATGAGGCTTTCCGTCTCGGCGGGCGAAAGGACTACGCTACCGGTCGGTGCGCCGTTGAGCCAGGCTTCAAGAATGATGTTTAGCTTGGCGACGTCGACATGGACCTTGATCTCAGTTTTATCGGTCATCCTTCGCATCCTTTGGTGATATTGCTGCGCCTCTCAGCGCGGTACGGTCGAAGCCGCTAACTTGTCTGTAGAATGGCGCTGACGAGATAGAGTAGCAGGGCAAATCCAAGAAGCGCCAGCAGGACCGATAGGGTGAGATCGAGGCGGCCGCTTGGCGCAAGCTTGATATCCGGCGCGTCGATTTCTTTTTCCGTGCGAAAGAATCGCAGCGTAGCGATGATGATCATCGCCAGTCCGATGACGACAAATAAGATTCCGATGAGGTTGGCCGCGCCGGTGTGCGCGGGCGGAGCCGCATGCGGCATATCGCGCGCCGCAAATCGTAAAAACAAATCAAAGCGTTCGATCAGAAAACCAAACGCCACAACGGCGATGGCGGTTCGGACCCAGGCGAGAAACGTCCGTTCGTTCGCTGCGTGGTCGCTGTAGCGGTTGATCATCGTGCCTCATTTCTCATCAGCGGCCTGCATCGAGCCAGCCGGACGTCGCCGACGGCGAAAATGCCGGCAGCGAGCGTCGCGCCTGGGGAGCCGCCGCGAGCGGCGATGGCGCCGAATCGTCAAGGTTTTTGGTTGAGCCAGGAATTACGGAAGGTAGAATACGCCAAACAGCAATAAAAATACGGCAAGGCCAAAATGAAGCTCTTGACGCGAGTCGAATGTCGATCCGGAAACGATCGAGATCAGCTTCGTCAGAATGAAAGCAGAGAAAATTGCGGCGACAATCCACTCGGAAATGTCGTTTGAAAGCAATTCTCTGACCGGGTTCAAAATAACGTCCCAAAACATTGCGGGACCCTCAAAATAATGAAGCAACGCTAGGGTAGACTCGTTGATCAAATGCGAAGCTGACGCTTAAATTCGTAGCGGCTTGATCAAAGCGCGATCCTGCTGCAATGCGGAAAGCGCGGCGAACCCGACAGTCCGAAGACGCGCGCCCAGAACGAAATGAGGGCATGACGCGTTGAATAGCGGAAGGCGACTGGAGATCGTACGATGCCCATGACCGCCCAAGACGTTATCGCTGTCCTCGGCCCGATCGATGAGACCAAAATCACGGAAATTATAGCGACTGGCGCGACGCCCGCCGATTTGGCGGAAGCATGGGCGTGGATCAACAATGACGAGGCGTTGATAAACGAAGGCCGTCCGCTTCCCAGTGGAAAGGTCGCCGAACTTTGCGCGCTGCTCGATGAACCCGACGAGGATGCCGGCTTGGCCTAGCGGGAAGCCGGCAATGGTTTGATTTCAGCGAGAAGCGGCGGCTTGGCGGTTTGTTAGAATCTTAACCACTTTGTTCGAAACTCGGCGCCAAAGCAATTGAGCTTTGAGGGGGGCGTCATGGAATTCGCCTTGCTTCTGCTGACGATTCTGCTCAGCGCGACATGCGCCGGACTCGTCACGCATCGATTAAACATAAGCAAAGAGCGTCTTTCCTTCCGAGTGCGAAAGGCGGAGGACGTTTACTGTACGGCGGAACAGTTAGAAGACGTCTTGAACAATTTCTTCGCCGATAGTTATTCTCTCGTTAATCACTGTCTGCCCCGCGAGAACGAAGCCGACGCCAAGATTGGCGAGGCGGTCGGCCAACATTTCTCCCGGCTGAAGATGCTAATCGGCTTCTACTTTCCGGGCCTGCGGCCGAGCCTCTCGCGCGTAACGTCAGCGGCGGCCAGCGCCTATGGCGCTTTGCAGGCCTACAACAAGGCACCCCGCGAGGAGAAAGAGCCGCTCGCCGAAATCCTCGATGTCTCGGTCGTCGAGATGAAAGAGGCGTTCGAGGCGATGAAGGAAAATATTCTGACCGTCGGCGCCAAGGAGCACGTTGGGCGGAGGCTCGTGTTTTTGAACCGATCTCAAAAGGCGATGCGTTCGAGCCGAGTGATGCCGGTTGCCGTCTAAATGATTGCCGCCGTCCAATTCGATTGATCGAGGCCGCCAGATGCGGCGGCCTCGTGAAACTCATTCTTTAACGGCGATGCCCCTTTAACGGCAATGCACGCGCCCGTAAGGCCCGCGCCAGCAGCCGTTGTAGAAATGCCAGCCCGGTCCACGCCAATAAGGTCCGCGCCACGGCGCGTTTGGCCGGCAGCCTCCATAAGGGCCGCGGTGGAATCCGAGACCGCAACCGCCGGCCGTAAGAATGATCGGTGCCGAGGATGCGCTGTCGGTGTCAGGAGACATCGGCATGGCTTGCACGTTTGAAGCTGCGAACATCAACGCCGCCGCGGCCGAACAAGATAAGATCAGTCTATGCATGAAATTTCTCCGGATCGATTTGAGAACTCTGAGCACGGGACACCCTTGGTTTCAATTCGCTGAGATCTTACCAGCGACGCCATCCCCACCGATGCCATCCCCAAGGACGATGCCACCCCCATCCCCAGGGACGATGCCAGCCGCCGTAGTAATACGCGCCCCAGCCGGGACCATTGGGGACGCAACGACCCCACGGATTGGGATGCCAACCAGGGCCGCAACCCCAAGCGACTTGTTCCACCGGCGCAATGGCGGCAGGTAGCGTCGTGTTTGCAGGCATAGCCGCGGAAACATCGATCGAAGCCATCGTCGCGCCGACGATCAATCCAACCATGCTCGCGACTCGAAGCGTAGGTCTCATACCACTCTCCCGCTGACGTTGAGATTTGGAGTGTTTTGCGTGGCGAACCCGCCAGCGCTGCGTCTTTAAACGCGAGGCGCCGTGCAATCCGTCGCCGTCTGTCCAAATTTTAATGTCGATTCGGCAGATTTCGGACGAGCCCTTCGGCGAGCAATTCACGGATTTGCGGCGAACTCTCTGCCGCGAATTCGACTATGCGTTGTTCGAGCTTGGTGCGAATGACGACGTCGGCTGCGCGCGCGCGATCGAGCGCCGCGAGAAGCGCCACCGTATCGAGTTTCGGCTGTTGCAAAAGATTCGCGGCCTCCCGCCGGGCGTGCCGCCTCTCGACGACTGTTTGATGAAGATCGCGCCAGGCATCACGCAGCGCCTGATGGAGCGTATCGCGCTCCGGTTCCGGCAACTGCCGGCTCGCCGCCTGCAAGGTGTCCGGGAGGCGGGGTTTACGCAGCTCTAACCATGCCGTGCCGCCGATCAATGCCCCAAGCAGAAACACGTTGAGGACAATCGAAATGGCGAGAGGAATACGGGAACTGGACACGATCTAATCCTCTTCCTCGAGCGAGGTTGAATCCGAAGCGACATCTCCGAAGGCGGTCGTTTCCGCGCCGGCGGAATCATGTTTGAGAGAAGAATAGACCGATGGCGCAATGAGCGTCGCCGTGATCATTCCGGCGATCACCCCAGCGAAACCGACGCCGGCGAGACCGATCCGCCATCGCACGGCGTGTTTCTTTCTGAATGTTTCCGTCGCTTGCCGGAGGACCTGCGCGCGCAGGTTCACAGAGGGCGGCGCAACCGCGTGAGAGTCGAGCAAGGCATCGAGTTGGTTCGCGCGGCGCAGGATCGCCTCGCCCTGCGCGGTTTCGCCAAACGCTGCTGCGGCCGCGCGCTCGGCCTCGGGCCAGCGGCTCATCTGCGCGCCGAAAGCCTCAACCAGCGCGGCGAAGCGCTCGGATGTCATGGCGGCCATATCCTCACCCATTGTCTGCATCCTTCATGAGGATGGACCTCAGTGCGCGTCGTCCGCGCGCAATCAGGCTCTCCAGTGCATCGACGCTGACGTCCATGACCGCGGCTGCCTCGATATTCGACAGCCCTTGATAATAGGTCAGGATGACTGCTTCGCGCTGGCGTTCGCCAATCCCTTGCAGAGCCTTCTCCACGCGGCTGCTCACCTCTTCGCTTTGCCCGACATCGGCGTGCTGGTTGTCGATCAGTTCAAGCGTCGCGTTGGCCGGTGTCTCCTTGCGGCGTCGTAGCCGATCGTAGCAGAGGTTGAGCGTGACACGATGAATCCACGTATCAAATCGTGCTTTTCCCGGTTGCCAGCGCGAGGCGTTCCGCCAGACCCGCAAAAACAGCTCCTGAGCGACGTCCTCGGCTTCTACCTGATCCCCCAACATGCGGGTCGCCAGCGCAAGCACGCGCGGCAGCTTGCGTCCAATCAAGCTTTGGATTGCCGCCGCGTCGCCGGATGCGACGCGACGCATGAGATCCGCGTCCGGATCTGAACTCATAGATCGATGGTCCTCGAGCATTATGGAGCATCATCGTCTTTGAATATCGGCATTTATCAGTCCGGCCGCGCCGGATCTCGACCCGGTCGAGACGCGCATCGTCTCTTGCCCGGTATCGCCGCAAACACATCGGTCGATAATTCCTGCCGGGATAGGGGAACTCCCCATCCGCAAGGCTCCGTACGAGAGAACGAATGCGACCGGAATGACCGAATCATGAAGCATGGCGAGGCTCTGCAGCAGGCGGCCGCGGCACGATAAAGCGGCTCAGACATTTAAACGGGCGTTTTACGGAAATCCGTCGCGCAATCGGCGGGATTTTTTCGCCCTCCAGATCGTCGGAGGCGGTGCTGGCGGCTCAGATCTTTCCCGATTCCGCAGGTGTGAAGCCGCTTGGCGATCTTCTCGCCAAAAAACAATTGTCACGGGATTGGCGGGATCATGATATTTGCCGTGCCGACGTAGCTGATGCTCGGCGGCTTGCCATCCTCGCTTGTCCAGGTGATCGCATTGTTCGAACCGGCGAAGCTGATCTTCGCGGCGGCGGCGAACTCGATTTTGATCGTGTTGTTGGAGCCGACAAGCGCGAGATCGGTGCAATAGCCGGTGATGGTCAGCTTATTGCCGTTGCCGATGATTGCGGCCTTGCCGCCGGCGCAATCAAGCGTCGCCGTCTGTCCGGAACTGATGAAGGCAGCCTCACTGCCTGATGCCTGCGCCGTGATCTGACCGGCGGCCGCGTTCACGAGAAGCGCCGCGAGAATAGCGACACTCTTGAGCGTGCCACGCACCATAGGTCCCTCCCCATTTCGAACGAAATCCGAGATTTCAATCCCATCCTGCAATTAAGTCCCGATGCCAAATCCCGGCGATGACGATCCGATAATTTTGGAGCCGATCCAGCCATTTTGCTTTAGGGTAGCCAATTATTGCAATTCAGCACGATTTTTGTGTTTCCATCGCTCAGCCACGAGGATGAAGCATGGACGCATTGGTTACGACCGCTCTCGTCTTCGCCGCAATATGCGCCGGAATTTTTATCGGCGTGGCGTTGCCGGGTCACCGCTTGGATAGCGACACAAAGGATGTGGTGAGGCTCGGCACGGCTCTCATCGCAACGATGGCATCCTTGGTTCTCGGCCTTCTCATCGCTTCGGCGAAGGACTCATACGACGTGCGAAGCGGCCAGGTCCGGCAATTGACGGCCGACATTGTTTTGCTTGATGAGATTCTCGCGCAATACGGACCGGATGCGCGGGCGGCGCGCGCGGCCCTGCGGCAAGCCGTCGCGCCGATGGTCGAGAAGATCTGGCAGGAAAACACCTCTGCCACCGCGCCGAAAACCTTCCATGCGACAAGCCTCGGTGTGGATGCTTTCGCCAAAGTTCAGGAACTCGCGCCAAAGAACGATTTCGAACGCGAGCTCAAGGCGCGAGCCGTTCAGCTGACGACCGATATAGGCCAAACACGGCTTCTCCTTTTTGAGCTATCGGGTAATCAAATTCCCATGCCGTTCCTCGCGGTGCTGACCTTTTGGCTCGTCATTCTGTTCGCGACCTTCAGCCTCTTTGCAAAGCCGAATACGACCATCCTTTTCGCGCTGCTCGTGTTTGGCTTGTCGGCGACAGCGGCCATTTTCTTGATCCTGGAATTGAGCGACCCCTTCACGGGGCTGATAAAGATATCGAGTGAGCCGCTGCGCCAAGCCCTTGAGGCGCTTTAAGCGATACTGCTTCGGCTATGGCTGGCGCATGACCGGTGGGGGATTCCACGTGCCGGTCAGCGCTTCGGAGGTCGGCGCATAAAGTCGCATCGTCAAGTTGAAAGGGCCTTTCGGCGCCGGAAGCCAGTTGTCCGTTTTACCCGCGCCGGGATTCTCGTTCTGAAAGTAGAGGTCGAGCGAACCGTCGGCATTATATTGAAACGGCATCCAACTGCTGACGGCAAAGCGATTGAGCGAATTTGCGACCTGGAAGCCGTCATTGTCGTAAAGCGTGATCGACCAGAACGCGCGGACGGGGGGCATTTCGCGCTTGTCGAAGTGGAGCGTGTACTTGTTGGCGCCGTCGAGCGGCCGCCCGGTTGTGTCGGTGAAGTTGATGGGATAGATCGCGTCCTCGGGAAGGTTCGCCCCAAGGCCGCCCTGTGCAATGATGGCACGCTTCAAGTAGTAATTGCCGTAGACGCCCATCGTGTCGGTGTTCATTGACCAGCCGTTTGCAACCCGCGCGATGGTCGGTAGCTTCGACGCCATCAGCTTTTGCGCTTCGCCCGGCGCAGTTTCCAAGGCTCTGCGAACAGCCGGGTCCGCCTTGTCGAGGTTAAAGCTCTTGCCCGGCTCAATCCCGAGCTTCTTCAATTGCGCAATCATCGGCTGGTCGGTGATGTGCGGCGGATTGTTCGCAAGAAGCGCGGCGGCGTAAGCGAAAAACTTGCCGGCCGGCATAGAGTCCACCTGGACCTTTGGCGGCGTTTTCATATCGATCGCCGGATCAATCTTCGCTTCCACCGGCTGCGCGGGGCTGCCCCACTGCGACAGAGGCGTGATCTTGTAACCTGACTGTATCTTGTGAACCGCGTCGTAGTCGGGAGGACCATCGGTCTTCGTTCGCCCGATGATCCAAACGTAAGGTGTCGGTGCGCAGATTCTGGTCATTCCCGCGGGCACGGTTCCATTCCAGCCGGGCGGCGTAACGAGAAAATCGGCGGCCTTCGTACCTGTCGTGCGCCAACCGGGCGAGGCGAATACGTCAGTCCACATATCAAGCATGGGCAGCAAATAGTAGCGGCCGCCCGTATCCGGGACAGACACCACCACTGGCTCTGCGGTCAGGTCGAGCCACGCGCTGGAATAGAGCGTATCGAAATTTGGTCGGACAACGGCCTTGAAGTCGGCTGTCGGAAATGCCGCGAAGCTGTAAAAGGCGTTTGCCGGTCCAAAGCCCGGCATTCTGCCGGGTTGAATATTGGTCGCCACGCGCCGGGTGACGTCCATGGAAATGAGCGGGTAGAAATAGAGATAAGCGCTTACGGCAATTTCGTGCGCTTCATCCTCGGAAACGGCGGGCTCAGCCTGTGCCGCTGACGAGATAAGGATGCTGACAAGCGAAGCATTGAGGAGCGCGCGCAGCATTGCAAATCTCCCTTATGAATAAATTTCACAGTAAGATCGCAAATGATTGATCGCTGAAGACCGGACGGGACTTTAACGCCCCGCTGGGTCAGATTGGAGTCGAATCTTTATTCGCAATTCGGGAGAAGAATCAGAACCCCTGCCGCGTTCATGTCTGCTGATCGAGCGCGCGTCCTCCCATGCCTGATCCTGGCGCCCTCGACGCGCCTTCACCGATCAACCGGACGCGGTCGCGCTGGCCGCGATGCCATCAAGCGCGGCGAGCGCCTCATCCGGCAGAACGAATTCGGCCGCGGAGAGGTTTTCCCGCAGATGCGCGACGGACGACGTGCCCGGGATCAAGAGAATATTGGGCGCGCGGCGAAGCAGCCAGGCAAGCGCGACTTGCATCGGCGTGACGCCGAGGCGCCGGGCGACATCGGACAGCGCCGAGGATTGCAGCGGCGTGAAGCCGCCGAGCGGAAAATACGGCACATAGGCGATGCCCATGCGGGCGAGATCGTCGATCAGAGCGTCGTCGGCCCGATGCGCGAGATTGTAGTGGTTTTGCACGCAGACGATCTCGCAGATTTCGCGTCCTTCCGCGATCTGCGTAGGCGTGACGTTGCTGAGACCGATGGAGCGGATAACGCCTTGTTGCTGAAGTTCGGCCAAGACCGTGAGCTGCGCGGCGATGGAGCCCTCGGCAGGGCCATGAATGCTGAAGGTCACGCGCAGGTTGACGACATCGAGCACATCCTGGCCAAGGTTGCGTCGATTGTCGTGCACCGCCTGAATCAGGTCTTCGCCCGAGAAGGCCGGGATCCAAGAGGCGTCTTGGCCGCGCCGCGCACCGACCTTGGTGACGATGACGAGATCATTCGGGTAGGGATGCAGCGCCTCGCGGATCAGCGCATTGGTGACATGCGGACCGTAGAAATCGCTGGTGTCGATATGGTTCACCCCGGATGCGACGGCCTCGCGCAATATGGCCAGGGCGGCGGCGGGATCCTTGGGCGGCCCGAATACACCGGGTCCCGCGAGCTGCATGGCGCCATAGCCGAGCCTGTTCACTGTGCGGTCGCCGAGGGCGAACGTGTCTTTCATCACCTTGATCCTTGTTTTTCCCGTCTCCCGGCGAATATATGAATATGTTTCATGTTTGGAATTCGCATTTCATGAGCACCACCGCAGCGACTCTAAAGCC
>JAJXZC010000562.1 GCA_021780275.1 Pseudomonadota bacterium | reverse complement strand
GGCGGCTTTTTCTTGTCGCAGGTCAAAAAACGAAGCAACGCGCGGCTTTCGGATCGGTGCGGTTTTTTGCGGCTGTGGATATTTTTATTTACATAACGGTATAAAAATTTTTTCCAGCGCGCGGAATCATGTCAGGTTGCTGCAAGCGATTCTTTTCCAACGGTTTTTAGCGGCATTATAGATATTGACCTGCGGCGCGCGCGCCTTTACGATTTGCCTTAAAGGAGAAATCGAACATGGGCGCAGAACCGGACGACGAGATGGAGCGTTTAAGCGCGGCTTTCCGCAATGCCGCCGAGAGAAGCACCAGCCACGGCAAGCACAAGTTCGTCCAGCTGAGCGAGGCGTTCGAAGCCCTGCGCGCGCTCATCGGCACCGACCGTTTCGCCGATCAAGTCCGCGCGCGGGAGGATTTCACGATCGCAATGGATGCGCTGCAGACGTTCTCGCGCATGGATCCCGACACCGAAGTGGAAATGATCGCGCTTTTCACCGAGCTTGCGCGCATCGAGCAATACGATCCGCCGCCGCGCGCGCAACAGCCGCGGGGCCTGCCCGCGCCCGAGACGCAAAAAGACGATCCGCCCGCTTACGGCGGAAAGAGAAAGAGCAAGCCTTTTAAGTTCTAGGCTCAGGCTTTTGAAGGAAAGAAGACGCATGAAGATATTGCTGACCGGCGGATCGGGAGATGTCGGGACCCTTCTGACGCGCGCGCTTTTGCAAGACGGGCATGAGGTGGTCAATATCGACATGGCGCCCCCGAAGACGCCGGGCGGGATTTTCATGCAAGGATCGATCCTCGACCGCGCGTTGCTCGAAAAAGCCATGGCGGGGGTCGATTGCGTCGTGCATATCGCGGCCTGGCACGGCATTCACGCCGAAACGAAAACGCCGGCGGAGTTCCACGACCTCAACGTCACCGGCACGTTCAACGTTTTTCAGGCGGCGGCGGACGCGGGCGTCGGGAAATGCGTCTTCGTCTCCTCGACCAGCGCGGCGCATCCGCACGAGATCTACGGACACACCAAGATTCTCGGCGAAAAAATGGCCGAGACGTACGCGCACCGACACGGCATGGAGGTCGTGACCTTGCGCCCGCGCGCCTTCATTCCCAGCTGGAACAGGGACGTTTACGCGGATTACGTCGGCTGGGCGAAATGGTTCATGCGCGGAGCGGTGCATATAGACGATTTCCGCGACGCCGTTCTGCTGGCGATCAACCTCAAGACCGGCCGCAAGGCGCCGGTCTACACCATCGACGGCGCTTACGATTACAGCGCCGGGGACTTGAAAAACTGGGACAAGGACGGCCCGGGCACGACGTTCGCCAAATATTATCCCGACCATGTCGCGCTGGCGCAAAAATACGGCCTCGATACGGCGCTGAAGCCGAAGGTGCTGGAAATAGAAAAGGACGCGAAACTTCCCGGTTACGCGCCGCGCTATACGATGAGAAATCTTCTTGAAGAGTTGAAGGCTTTCGGCGCCGACGGCCCGCCTGCGCCCTATGCCGAAGCGAACAACACGCCCGCCCCGCGCCGGAAAAACAGCAGGCATCCCTGACGGCGACGATCCGTCGCGTCAAAATCCCGACGTCAGTGTCTTGTGTGCAGGTAGCGGTGCAGGCCCAGCGGGCGCAGGGCGGAATTGCGCGTGAGGTCGCTCTCGCTCAAATGCGCGAGCGCCATGGCGCCGTTCACGTCCGCGCCGCGGTCCTCGATCAGCCATCTGACGCGAAAAGAGTCTATTTTCTGCTCCGCGAGTTCAAGCGCGAGTTCGCGCGTGTCCGCTGAAATTTCAGGCGCGGAGGAAGACAGATCGGCGTGGTTCATGCGTGGCTCCTTCGGTGATGTTTATGTGCGATGCGGCGGATTTTTGTTTCTCGCGCGGGCAACGGCAACGGCGCGTCGGGAACGGTGCAGGCAGAAAAGGCTGGCCGACAATCCCGAGACGATGCAGAAAAATGTAAAAAGGGTCATCATTTACAACTTAATATTGTTGAAACAGCGGTGCTTTCATGGCGGTGTCAGTCATTCTTCCAGAATATATAAAATTTATGAAAATTTAGTTAAATCACGCGGCGGCAGGGCGGTTTGCGGGCGGCTTTTTCTTGCATCGGCAACGGGGCTGGGCTTAAATCATTTCATCGACTTACAGGATATGACCCACCGCGAAGGAGATTTCAAAAATGAGCAGCGCCTTTAGCAAGCCGGAATATGCCCGCCTGCAGAAATATTTGCAGGACAAATTCTCCAACCCCAAAATCGCGCTGGTCGAGCGCAAGGAAGCCAAGGATTCGGCGGAAGTGACGCTGGCTGGGGAATTCATCGGCGTCATTTATAAAGACGAAGACGACGGCGAGGTGTCATACGACTTCAACATGGCCATCCTGGCCATGGACCTTCCGGCGGACGTTTGAAACACCGGCGCCTCCCAAAAGGCGCCATGGATTTTTTAAAAGGCGGTTTTCTGTCGTGAAAATTCACGGTCAAGACGTAAGGTCCGTTTTTCGCCGGTTGCCCTGGCAATATCAGCTGATGACGGCGGTCGGGCTGGCGTTCATCGGGCTCACGATTGTGCATCTCTCCGCGACGCTGATCACGTGGAAGAAGAAAATCATCGCGCCGGAAACAAAACCGGTGAAGTTTTTCTTCTCGCAAAGCACCGTCGGCGCGCTGGATCCGTCGCTGGCGTCGCGTCCGCACGGGCTGACCGCGTGGATGGCCTTCACCGCGCAGCAAAAAGACGCCAAGGGCGCGGAGACGATGAACGTGCGCCTCGCCTCGTCCGACGCGTCGCGCGGCTGCCTTTACTGGACGGAGATGGAAAACGGCGGCGACAGCGGCCGCAAGGCGCGCATCCTCGCGCCCGACGGGCAGACGGTCATCGCCAAAGGCACCTGGCGCGTCGAAACGCCGTCGCTGGTTTACGATCCCGACGACAAGGGCAAGGAATGGAAGCTGTTCGCCTTCAAATATCTCTGGTCGGACAACCCCAAGGACAGGCTGGCGGTCATCCAGCATTACGGGGTGATCACCTATGAATACGCCGCCGACCCCGCGCGGGAATGGTCGACGGAGGAATGGCTGTTCGCGGCGAAAAAGGATTATCCGCCGCCGCCTTACGACCAGATGGTTCTGCTCGATCTCGACCGTCTCTCGCCGCAACTCGATGATATCGTCATGTACGCCCGCCCGAGCGCGATTTATCAGGACGGCGTGCTGGCGATGACGCTCTCGGCCTTCAAGGCGGGCGAAGCGCAGC
>JAJXZC010000451.1 GCA_021780275.1 Pseudomonadota bacterium | reverse complement strand
ATAATGACTCGTTAGTTCGATCGTCATCACCTAGCATGTCCGCACCATCCGCGCCTTTGCAACACGGAGTTGGACCAACCACCAATTTGTGCAGGATTCCGCCGGTGCCAGACATGAAAAAGACCGAAGATGATCTCTGCCTATTGTTCGCAGAGCACGCCAAGAACTCTTGGGAATTTTTATCCTGGGTTCTAAGTCAGACCAAGTTTCGCGAGCGCCTGCCCCATGTTCGTTTGCTTCACGAAGAGCAGATGAACATTCGTCCGCGAAAATTCTGGTGGAGACATTGGTGGTGCCACGTCCCGGAACTCAAGAAAGATCGAGAAACCGACATCTTTATGGTGTTCGAGGACGTTGAATCCAATTACCGCTTTGCACTCCACATTGAGAACAAAACGTACGGATACCGATTTTCTGACGGACAAGCGGAGGGATACTCAGTCCGAGCTCAACACATGGCTAATAAGAAGGAGTATCTCAGCTACAATGATTTTGAGACCGTCCTAATCTCGCCATCTGCTTTCAGAGAAAAGTACAAACCAAAATGCGATCTTTTTGATGTGTACATTTCACATGAGAGCATTGCGGAGTTTATCCCGGAATTTTTATCCTAGAGCGAATGTCGTCGATGGTCCGGACGAACCAGACCATCGATGAAAAACCGACAAAAGTTCTTAGCCCGCGATATATTGCGCGCCGTTAGCGGTGAAGGTCGCGCCGGTGATGAAGGCGGCCTTCTCGTCGGCAAGGAAGACGACGCAATGCGCGATCTCTTCCGCCTTGCCGAGACGTCCGACCGGGATCGTCGCGATGATGCTTTCGAGCACCTTCGGCGGCACGGCGGCGACCATCTCGGTGTCGATATAGCCCGGCGCGATCACATTGACGGTGATGCCCTTCTTCGCGACTTCCTGCGCCAGCGCCTTGGTGAAGCCGATGACGCCAGCCTTGGCCGCCGAATAATTCGCCTGGCCCATCTGGCCCTTCTGGCCGTTGATGGACGAGATGTTGATGATGCGCCCGTAACCACGCTCGCGCATTCCCTCGATGAGCGGCTGGCACATGTTGAACATCGAATCGAGATCGACGCGCATGACGTCGCGCCACTGCTGCGGCGTCATCTTATGAAGCGTCGCATCGCGCGTGATGCCCGCATTGTTGACGACCACATCGATGGGTCCGAGTTCTGCCGCGACCTGGGCCAGACCCTTCACGCAGGCGTCGTAGTCACCGACATCCCACTTGTAGGTCTTGATGCCCGTCTCTTTCGAGAAGGCCTCCGCCGCAGCGTCGTTACCGGCATAATTGGCGGCGACCGTGTAGCCTGCCGCCTTCAGCTCAACCGAAATCGCATGGCCGATGCCACGCGTGCCGCCGGTCACAATTGCAACTTTCGCCATATTTCCGAAACCTCTTCCTCGCTACCCGTGACGCCCGCGACCCCCGTCGCAGCTCACGACCCATCTCCACCCTGCAGCAACTCCGCTTACGGATTATTGCCGCAAATTACGTTCAGTCGCGCTCGACGCAGAGGGCGATGCCCATGCCGCCGCCGATGCAGAGCGTCGCAAGACCCTTCTTGGCGTCGCGCTTTTCCATCTCGTGAAGCAGCGTGACGAGAACGCGCGCGCCGGATGCGCCGATCGGGTGTCCGAGGGCGATCGCGCCGCCATTGACGTTCACCTTCGACACATCCCAGCCGAGATCCTTGTTGACCGCGAGCGCCTGCGCCGCAAAAGCCTCGTTCGCCTCGACGAGATCGAGATCGGAAACCGACCAGCCCGCCTTCTTGAGCGCGGCGCGCGCGGCAGGGATCGGACCCGATCCCATCAGGGCAGGCTCGACGCCGGCCTGCGCCCAGGAAACGATCTTCGCCAGAACCTTGCGGCCTTCCTTCTTCGCGCGCTCTTCGCTCATCAGGACGAGAGCCGCCGCGCCGTCATTGATGCCGCTGGCATTGGCCGCCGTCACCGTGCCGCCCTCTTTCTGGAAGGCCGGCTTGAGGCCCTTGATGCTTTCGAGCGTCGTGCCCGGCTTGATATATTCGTCATCGGCGACAACCGTATCGCCCTTGCGTGTCTTGATCGTGACGGGAACGATCTCGTCCTTGAAGCGGCCGGATTTCTGCGCGGCCTCGGCCTTGTTTTGCGAGGCAACGGCGAAAGCATCCTGCTCCTCGCGCGTGATCTGCCAGCGGGCGGCGACATTCTCGGCCGTCTGCCCCATGTGGTAGCCGTGGAACGCGTCCCACAGCCCGTCCTTGAGCATCGTATCGACGAACTGAATGTCGCCCATCTTCTGGCCCGAACGCAGATAGGCCGCATGCTGCGCCTGGCTCATGCTCTCCTGGCCACCCGCAACCACGACCTCGCTGTCGCCATTGACGATCGCCTGATAGCCGAGCGCGACGGCGCGGAGCCCGGAGCCGCAAAGCTGGTTGATGGCCCATGCGGGCACTTCGACGGGAAGCCCCGCATTGATCGAGGCCTGACGCGCCGGGTTCTGCCCCTGACCTGCCTGCAGGATCTGACCCATGATGACTTCGGAAACTTGCGACTTGTCGACGCCCGCGCGCTCCAGCGCCGCGCCGATGGCAATGCGGCCAAGCTCATGCGCAGCCAGGCTCGACAGAGCGCCATTGAATGAACCGACGGGCGTGCGAGCCGCGCCGACGATGACTACACCGGTGTCGGATTTGCTCATGGCGTTCCTCAGAGGTTTCGGCCCCGGCTACACAACACGGAGCCTTGCGGGAGATTTGCGAAGAATGCCCGAGCAGGGGGGCCCGGTAAACGGATTTCTGTGCAATGCAACGTGGGGACTTGCGCGTTGCAACAATACCGCGTCAGAATGAACCCTAATAATAGGGGGACCGGGAGCACCACCGCCGAAAACGGCGGCAGCATGATGTTCTCGATCGCGCGGCTCACGCTCGGCGCGAGCTGCTATCAGTGGAGAGACACAAACCGTGGCAAAAAAAACCGCCTCCACGGAAGGTGACATCATTGTCATCAAGAAATATGCGAACCGGCGTCTCTACAACACCGCGACGTCGAGCTACGTGACCCTCGATCATCTCTGCGAGATGGTGAAGAAGGGTCAGGATTTCGTCGTGCATGATGCGAAGACGAACGAAGACATCACGCGCTCCGTTCTCGCCCAGATTATTTTCGAAGAAGAAGGCAAGAGCGGCCAGAACCTCCTGCCCATAAAGTTCCTGCGCCAGATCATCCGCTTCTACGGCGACAGCCTTCAGGGATTCATTCC
>JAJXZC010000782.1 GCA_021780275.1 Pseudomonadota bacterium | reverse complement strand
ATGCCGTGGAAAGCCGATCAGGTCTTTTGCCAACTCCAGCGTCTGCGCGAGCCGCCTGTCCGCCGGATCGAGCCCGATGCGCTGCGCATCCTCTTCCGAGACGCCCTTGCTCGACCAACCCCAGCTTGAACGCGACAGGGCATGAACGACATCTTCCGACAGGCCGAAGACCTTACCGACATCGCGGATCGCACTACGTGATCGATAGGAGATGACAGTCCCGGCGATGCCCGCGCGGTCGCGGCCATATTTCCTGTAGATATACTGGATCACTTCCTCGCGGCGCTCATGCTCGAAATCGACGTCGATATCCGGCGGCTCGTCGCGCTCGGCGGAGACGAAACGCTCGAAGAGAAGATCGATCTCCGTCGGATCGACCGAGGTGATGCCGAGACAAAAACACACCGCCGAATTTGCCGACGAGCCGCGCCCCTGACAGAGAATTTCCTGCGAGCGCGCGAAACGCACAATGTCGTGGACCGTCAAGAAGTATGGCGCATATTGCTTCTGTTCGATCAGGGCAAGTTCGCGGCGAATGGTGCTTTCGATTTCCGAATCGACGCCATAGGGAAAACGCCGCGCCGCGCCTTCCCATGTCAGGCGTTCCAGCAATTGCTGCGGCGTCTCGTCTTCCGAAAACGTATCCGCCGGATATTCATATTTGAGTTCGTCGAGCGAGAAGCGGCAGCGCTTCATAATGACGAGGCTTTGCGCCAGCGCCTCGGACGCAAAGCGAAGCAGCTTCGCCATTTCATCGCCATCCTTCAGATGACGTTCGGCATTGGGGTTGATGAGGAAGCCCGCTTCGTCGAGCGTTACATGTTCGCGGATACAGGTCAGCACATCCTGCAAGGGCTTTCGTCCCGGTTCGTGATAGAGCACGTCATTGGTGGCGACGAGCGGTACGCGCGCTTCATGCGCAATCTTCTGAAGCTTCTGGAACCGCCGGCCATCCTGCCCATCATAAAAAGGCGTCAGCGCCAGCCAGACGGAAGTCGGAAAGGCCGCGGTCAGTGATTGCAGCGCTTCGCAGAATGGCGCTTCCGGCGCAGCGGATGGCATGGCGATGAAACACATGTCCTCGCCTGCCTCGATGATGTCATCGAGCGTCAGATGACATTGCCCCTTTTCCGCCCGGCGATTGCCAAGCGTCAGCAGACGCGTGAGGCGCCCGTAAGCCGCGCGATCTTCCGGATAGGCGATCACCTCAAAGCCATCGAGCGTGACGAGCCGCGCGCCGACGAGCAGCCGCAGGCCTTCCGCCTTTGCGGCCGCATGTACGCGCACGATACCTGCGAGCGTATTGCGGTCGGCGACGCCAATCGCATCGAGCTGAAGTGCCTTTGCCATCAGCACGACTTCATCCGCGTGAGAGGCCCCACGCAGAAAGCTGAAATTCGTGGCAATGCCGAGTTCGGCGAAAGACACCTTCATCCGAACATCCCCTGAATGAACCACCGCGGAACCGTCTCGTCGCGCGTATAAAGCCCGTCACGAAAGAGCCAGAAGCGGCGGCCTTGTATGTCCTCGACGCGGTAATAGTCGCGCGTTCGAGCGCGGTCATCGCGCCACCATTCCGGTGCGATGCGTTCGGGCCCTTCGGCACGCGCGATCTGATAGAGCGCCTTCCGCCAGCGGAAGTGCCGTGGCGGGCCTTCGGGAATTTCCGCCATGACCTCGATGGGTTCGGGCGACGGCAGCATGGAAAGCGGGCGCCTGATGGCGCCATCGCAATGCTGCAAGGCCTGCCTGCGCCATTCGTCGGTTGAGGCAGGCTTGCCGCTGCGCAACACGGCAGCGGGCCTGACGGCACGTTCGGGCACATGACTTTCATGCGCCACCAGTCGCGTCACGCGTTGCGCCCCGAGACGATTGCTCAAGCGATCCATCAGCGCATCGATATCGCTTTCGCGGGCGCGCTCGCCCGCCATCGCTTCCTGCCTGCGTTGCAACGGATCGACGGCAAGGGCCGCAAGGCTCATCGCCTCGATGCCGAACCCCATGTCGAGTTCGTCTTCGGTCCGCCCCAGTTTCTCGCGGAACAGACGCGGCAGATGCGCAGCGTCATGCGAAGCTGTGCTTGTGCCCGCCTGCAGGCGCGTCACCTCGCCATCGACACGAAAGAGCAAAAGCTCCAGACGCCGCGCGCCTTTGCGCTCCTTCGCCAGCAAATCGCAGAGTTCTTCGGCCAGTTGCGCAACGGCGGTTTCGATATCTTCGAGCCGCGTCACGCCTTCAACGAAATGAAGCCGCGCGCGAAAGGGCACGAGCGGCATCTGCGGCGAGATCGGCTCCATCGCCAGCCCGAGCGCTTCGTCGAGCCGCTGCGATACCGCACGACCAAAGCGGGCCGTCAGCGGCGCACGCGCGCGGCCGTAAAGATCACTCACCTGTTTCAGTCCCAGCCGTGCGAGCCCGTCGGCTGCTGCACTTTCGACACGCAAGGCCGCGACAGGCAGAGCCGCCAGCGTCTCCCGCTCTTCGCCTGTCGGCAGGATATGGATGCGCCTGCCGCCGAAACGCGCCAATGCCCAGGCGGCCCCCGTCGCCGAAGCAATGGCGACGCGCGCGTCTATGTTGAAGCCTGTGAGACGCTTGACGATGTCCCTTGCAAGCGCCGCCTCGCCACCGAAGAGATGCGCGCAGCCGGTGATATCCATGAGGATACCGTCGGGCTCATCGTCAAGCCCGCAAGCATCCGGCGTCGTCCAGGGCGTATAGCGCCCGCACCAGTCGGAAAGTTTTTTCAGCGCCGCGCGGTCCGCTGCGGGATCGGCCTCATGCACATCAAGCGCCGGATAAAGCGCCAGCGCATCGGCAACGCCTTGCCCCGGCTCGATGCCTTCGGCGCGCGCGGCCCTTGTTGCCGCAACAATCCGCAAGCCACCTTGAGCGGAGGCGACAAGCGCCAGCGCCGCCTCGCGCGTCGGGCCTTCGCCACGCGCAGGATCGAGCGCCCGGAAGAAACGGTCGATGGGCCAGTCCGCCAGAAAGATTGCTGCAATACGCCGTTGTCCGTTCATCCGACACGACCTCAAAACCAACAGACAAAGGGTCAGACCGCCTGCAGGACATCTGGCGCATTCAGGCCTTGCGCCTCCACGTCGAACACGTCGTCGAATTTCCGGTCTTCGACATTCCATTCGACGCAGCAGTCCCGCTCGAAGCTGCCGATGGCCGCGTCAGAGAGAAGGCCGCGGCATTTCTCCAGCCGCAACTGCCAGCGCGCCCGGCCGATGCTGGTGAAGATCTTCGGCGACACCCTGGGGG
>JAJXZC010000525.1 GCA_021780275.1 Pseudomonadota bacterium | reverse complement strand
AAGTCGGATAACCCGTCGATCACGCGGGACGTGTCCGGCGAGGGCGTGCAGCAGGCGCTGCTGAAGATCATGGAGGGCACCGTCGCCTCCGTCCCGCCGCAGGGCGGGCGCAAGCATCCGCAGCAGGAATTCCTGCAGGTCGACACGACGAACATCCTCTTCATCTGCGGCGGCGCTTTCGCCGGGCTGGAGAAGATCATCGCCGGTCGCGGCAAGGGTCAGGGCATCGGTTTCGGCGCGACGGTGCGTTCGGTCGAAGACCGCCGGACGGGCGACGTGCTGAAGGAACTCGAACCCGAAGATCTGCTGAAGTTCGGCCTGATCCCGGAATTCGTGGGCCGCATGCCCGTCCTCGCCACGCTCGAGGACCTCGACGAAGCGGCGCTCATGCAGATCCTGATCGAGCCGAAGAATGCGCTCGTGAAGCAGTATGAGCGGCTTTTCGAAATGGAGAATGTGAAGCTCGCCTTCTCGGACGAAGCGCTGCGCGCTATCGCCCGCAAGGCCATCGAGCGCAAGACGGGCGCCCGCGGCCTTCGCTCCATCATGGAGTCGATTCTGCTCGACACGATGTTCGAACTGCCGACGCTGGAAGGCGTGGGCGAGGTCGTCATCAGCGCCGAAGTGGTCGAAGGCAAGGCGCGTCCGCTCTACATCTATGCGGAACGCAAGGGTGACGTTGGGACAAGCGCCTGACGCTTCGTTCCGTTGCGTGATCCACAATCGAACAGTAGTTTTGCCGCTGTTCAAAAAGCGAATTGGGATGGCCTTGAAAGGTGATGCTTTCAGGGCCATTTTCCATTCAACAAGGCCAATTCCGGCCACGCCAGTTGGCGCCGGGACCAGGCCTTCCAGTGAAACCGGTCAAGGCTCGCCGCAGCGATAGCAGGCGCTTCAAACCCGAATCTGGTTATCTTGGACATGGTCCCGTCGCTCAGCATTCGTTCAGTTTCGAATGCTAGGGTTGAGTGTCGCCACGGGCGTTTTCTGAAAGCAGGTACCGCGAATGACCGATAAGACCGAGCAGACAACCGAGACCGGAGAGCAGGGCGGAAAGCTTGTGCTGCCGGTGTTGCCGCTGCGCGATATCGTCGTCTTCCCGCACATGATCGTGCCGCTGTTTGTCGGCCGCGAGAAGTCCGTGCGCGCGCTCGAAAACGTCATGCAGGACGACAAGCAGATTCTGCTGGTCGCTCAGAAGAACGCCGCCGACGACAATCCGGAGATCGCTGACATCTACGACGTGGGCACCATCGGGTCCGTGCTGCAGCTTCTGAAGCTGCCGGACGGGACGGTGAAGGTTCTCGTCGAGGGTGTCCGTCGCGCCCGCGTTTCGGACTACACGGACAACGACCAGTTCTTCGAAGCCAATGTCGAGCCGATCGAGGAGGTCGAAACCGACGGCGAACAGCTCGAAGCGCTGTCGCGTTCCGTCGTGTCGCAGTTCGAAGGCTATGTGAAGCTCAACAAGAAGGTGCCGCCCGAGGTTCTGGGCTCGGTCAGCCAGATTGATGAGCCTGCGAAGCTTGCCGACACCATCGCGAGCCATATCAACATCAAGATCGCCGAGAAGCAGGAGCTTCTCGAATTGCCGTCGATTTCCGACCGGCTGGAGCGCGTCTACTCGCTGATGGAAGGCGAGATCAGTGTGCTGCAGGTGGAGAAGCGCATCCGCTCGCGCGTGAAGCGCCAGATGGAGAAGACGCAGCGCGAGTACTATCTGAATGAGCAGTTGAAGGCCATTCAGAAGGAACTCGGCGACGGCGAGGACGGCAAGGACGATCTGCGCGAACTCGACGAACGCATCCAGAAGACGAAGCTGTCGAAGGATGCGCGCGAGAAGGCGCTGGCCGAGCTGAAGAAGCTGAAGCAGATGAGCCCGATGTCGGCGGAAGCCACCGTCGTGCGGAACTATCTCGACTGGCTGCTTTCGGTTCCGTGGAACAAGAAGAGCCGCGTCAAGAAGGACCTCGTCAATGCGCAGGAGATCCTCGATGCCGATCACTTCGGCCTCGACAAGGTCAAGGAGCGCATCGTCGAATATCTCGCCGTGCAGAGCCGCGCGAACAAGCTGAAGGGGCCGATCCTCTGCCTCGTCGGCCCGCCCGGTGTCGGCAAGACCTCGCTCGGCAAGTCGATTGCCAAGGCAACGGGCCGCGACTTTGTGCGCATGTCGCTGGGCGGCGTGCGTGACGAGGCTGAGATCCGCGGTCACCGCCGCACCTATATCGGCTCGATGCCCGGCAAGGTCATCCAGTCGATGAAGAAGGTGAAGCACACGAACCCGCTCTTCCTGCTCGACGAGATCGACAAGATGGGTGCGGACTTCCGTGGCGATCCTTCGGCGGCATTGCTCGAGGTGCTCGATCCCGAGCAGAACAACGCCTTTGCGGACCACTATCTGGAAGTCGATTACGACCTTTCGGATGTGATGTTCGTGACGACCGCGAATACGCTGAACATCCCCGGCCCGCTGATGGACCGCATGGAGATCATCCGCATCGCCGGTTACACCGAAGATGAAAAGGTGGAAATCGCGCGGCGTCACCTGATCTCGAAGGCGCTTGAAGGTCATGGGCTGCGGAGCGGCGAGTGGTCGATCGATGACGGCGCGCTGCGTCAGCTGATCCGCGTCTATACGCGGGAAGCCGGCGTCCGCAGCCTTGAGCGCGAGATCAACAATCTCGCCCGCAAGGCGGTGAAGGAGATCCTGACTTCGGACAAGAAGTCGATCTCCGTCACGCTCGACAACATCGAGCAGTATGCCGGCGTGCCGAAGTATCGCTATGGCGAGGCGGAAGGCGAAGATCAGGTTGGCGTCGTCACCGGGCTTGCCTGGACCGAAGTCGGCGGCGAATTGCTGACGATCGAAGGCGTCATGATGCCCGGCAAGGGCCGCATGACGGTCACGGGCAACCTGCGCGACGTGATGAAGGAATCGATCTCTGCCGCGAACTCCTATGTTCGCTCGCGGGCGACGCATTTCGGCATCGAGCCGCCCATGTTCGAGCACAAGGACATCCATGTGCACGTGCCCGAAGGCGCGACGCCCAAGGATGGTCCGTCGGCTGGCGTCGCCATGACGACGGCGATCGTCTCGGTCATGACCGGCATCCCGGTCCGCAAGGATGTGGCGATGACGGGCGAGATCACGCTGCGCGGTCGGGTCCTCCCGATCGGCGGGTTGAAGGAGAAGCTCCTGGCGGCGCTTCGCGGCGGCATCAAGAAGGTGCTGATCCCGCAGGACAATGCCAAGGATCTGGCCGACAT
>JAJXZC010000400.1:5647-12904 GCA_021780275.1 Pseudomonadota bacterium | reverse complement strand
AGCTGGCGCAGATATGAGGCCGGCGCGCCGACCAGGCTCGCGAGCTGCCCGAAACTCCAATGGGTCGGCGAAACCGGCGCCGAGGCCCCGGGCAGCGACAGCGACAGGCGCTCCGGCTCGCTGCGGTTCGCTTCGACCTGAATGAGGGCGGTCTCGACGACGCGCGTGCGGCTGCGCTTGGCGCGACCGCCGACCGCGCGCGCCAGGTCCGTCAGCGACAGGTAACGCTCGTCGTCCGGTCGCGAAAACCATTCCGAGGACACGCGGCCAATCCTCTCGCCGCGCGACACATCCACCTTGTAGCCGCCGGTCGTTTCAAGGCGGCGGTCCAGAACATCAACCTGGGTCATGACGATCATCTCCGTGACGGGCGCGGGAGACTCTTCTCTTGACGCTCAACCCGTCGCGGACTTCGTTCCGCCCTCTATCTCTCGAATTACCCCAAGGGCAGATCCGGCGCCGGCGCGAGCAGGGGATTCGCCCGCCTTCTTACCGGGCTCCGGTCTTTGGGTGATTTTCGCGCCAGATGGAAAATTACGGCTGCCGGCGCGGGCGACGCCGAGGCGGCAAAGTCGCGTTTTGGGGAATTGGCTCATCAGGTTCTCGATGATCGGGCGCGACCAGTTCGACATGACTGACGCCCAGGGCCCGAGCCAACTCGTAAAGCGTGATCACCGTCGGGTTACGACGGCCGCGTTCGAGGTCGCTGAGATATTGCTGGCTGAAACCGGAACACGCCTCCACGTCCTCCTGCGTCAGGTTCTTCTCCCGACGCAGGCGGGCGAAGTTTCGACCGACCAATTTGCGCATGTCCATGCGCCACAGGATCGAGATTTACATACTTGGAGTTTATCAATTATAATATGTAATTCACGGCGTCTGCCGGCTCGCTGTGACTGCGGCGCGAGGGAAAGGGGCTGATGTTTGCGACGAAATGCCGATGCGAGACATCCAAATGGCGGCCGTTAAGGGCGCATAGTCCGCGAATTGCCATTTTGGCGATTGTCAGAACGCCAAAATAATATAACCATTTGCCGAGGCCCGAGCGCTTGGACGAACGATGAAAAACAAGCGGCCAAAGAGCGCTTCCGAAAAAGCGAACGGAAAGGGCGCTGAAGCCCTCCGCGCCCGCCAACGAAAGACCATTGTTTCGATCGAAGAGCGACTTGAGTCGAGACTGCTGCAAAATCTTGTCGACAATCTCGTCGTTGAACTCGAAAAGAGCGGCCTCACGAAACCAGAATTTGCCGCAAAAATCGGGATATCTGGCTCGCAGTTCAGATATCTCCGCTCTGGCGTCGCCAATCCATCGATCGGGATGCTTGCGGCGATCGCCGAGCGCCTGCAACGGCCTCTTTATGAACTTCTGGAAAGCCGCCCTTTGGAATGTCGCCAAAACCTCAGCGGCGAAGAAATGAACGCGGCTTTTTCAGCCGTTGTCAAAGCGAGATATCTCGACTCGGGGTTGTCCCATTCCGAATTCGCTGAATATCTCGGCGTCTCCGTCCCGCAATTTTATTTAATTTTACGAGGGGTTTCGAATCCAGCGCTTCTCATAGTCGAACAGATCGCTCGACGACTCCTCATCGATTTGTGGGTTTTGCTGGGCGTTGAGCCCAAGGCGCACCCGTCTCGCCGTAAGGCCCGCGGCAAAGGCTTCGGGACTCTGAAGTGACCAAGCAATCGAATTTCGGGCGGCCTTTTATGAGAACTTCGGCGACTTGAGACCCGAACCCGACGATCAGCGCAATAGGGATTCTAATTTGGCTTTCCGCGTCTCCCAGTCCGGCATGATCGAGTCGAAAAGCCGTCGCCATTCCGGGCCGTGATTGGAATGGAAGGCATGAACGAGTTCGTGGCAGATGACGTAATCTATCAGGTCGGGATCGGCCCGGATCAGGTCTACGTTCAAGACGATCCGACCCGTCGGCGTATAACTGCCCCACCGCTTGGTCATAGGCAAGACGATCAGTTGAGGACGGCGAAGCCCTCGCCGTGCGAAGGGAGCGAGCACAACATCGAGACGGTCGTGGAACACACTCCTGGCATGCAGCCGATAAAAGGCGGTCAAAAGACGTCGGCAATGCGCAACGTTTTCCGGGTCGCGGGCATGAACACGAAGGCGGCCGCCCTCGATCACAACACGAGGGTCGTCACTTCGTTCGATGCACAGACGATACTGGCGTCCAAGAAACAGGTGAGTTTCCCCCGACACGAATGCTCTGGTGGGGGTAACGGAAGGCCTCGCGGCGATACGATCAAGTTCGGTGAAAATCCAAGCGCGCTTTCGCGCCACCCGCGCCTTGATTTCGGCCAAGTCGGCGTCGTTCGGCGCATATACAACGACATCCCCAGCCGGCAGCACATCTATCTTCAGCACCCGCCGCTGCGTTCGACATACGCGCGCCTGGATTGTCCGTTCTCCCCAGACGAGAGACACGTATTCCTGAGCTAAACCGCTGGCGGCTTCCATCACTGAGCCAATCGCACGCGAGCCGCGCCCAGGACGTCATCTACGATCGTATCGATCACAGCGGGGTCGATCATCAGGTCGCGTCGCCCACGCATTTCGTCGAAGAAAAAGTCATCGATGTCGTTGCGAATGAGGTTTTCAACATTCTTGTCGTTTTGCCAGCCGACCTTGCGGCGGTGTTGAATGATCCGGCTCAACTCCAGGGCAATGTCGGCAGCGAGCTCGCCGTCCTCCAAGCCTGCGCTCTCCAAATTCCGCTTGGCGAGCCCCCAAAAAGCCTGGGCGTGGCCATCGTCCCGCAACCGCTTAGGAAGCGTCTCGGTGGCGTCCCCCCGGTGCTGAGTCTTGTCTCGGAGACCACGAACCTTTGCGAGATACTCGATTTCGCTGATCCGCCCTTTGTGAAAGTCGGCTATCGTTTCCTGAATGAGCTTGGAGAACTTCTCAAAGAAAATGGGATCCTCGTCCCATTGTTCTTCGATCGTGCGCGTCAATTGATGCGCGATCGTATCGGCGATCGACGCGTCGCTCTCTGTAGTTTCGCCGCGGCGGGCGTCGATCGCCATATCGTCAAAAATGTTCAACGGCTCGACAAGTTGGACCACGTCCCGTGCGGTGACATGCCGATCGAGTAACTCCCGAACACGCTTTTCATAGTCGCGCCATTCGATCCGCTCGGCATAACGTAAGCTAACCGCCGCTCGGAGCGAGGTGAACCGGGCGAGATCGTCCTTCCATCGCTTGATGAGCGCCGGGTCGGTCGTCTCGACAAAGGCGGGCGAGACGAGAGCTACATTAAATGCGCGAGAGAACTCGGAAAGGCGACGATAGAACTCCGCGCGCTTGTCCTCGTCGATCAGCAGACGCGCATAGGCCTCCGCATCGAAAGTGTTCGAAATCGACTTGAATATGTCCAGTAGGGCCGCGTGCGTCCCCGGAACCCTGCCGGCCTCTTCCCGGATCGAAATAAGGCTTTGCGCGATATCCTCGGCGCTGAAGCCTTGCAGGGCGTCGTAAGTCGCGAGCGCGGCTCCGAGGTCTTTCAGAACGCCAGTATAATCGATAATATAACCGAAAGGCTTGTCCGGGGCGCCTTCCTCATCGAACACCCGGTTAACACGGGCGATGGCTTGCAAAAGTCCATGCTCCTTCAACCGGCGCGCGACATAGAGGACGGTGTTTCGGGGCGCGTCGAAACCGGTTAGCAGCTTGTCCACGACGATTAGGATATCCGGATCGCCCGGGCCCTTGAACTGTTCGACGACGGTGCGGATGTAAGCATCCTCGCCGCCATATCGTTCCAACATCTTGCGCCAGAACGCGCGAACGAGGTCATCGTCTGCCTCATCGACCTCGTCTTCGCTTTCCCGCATCTCGGGCGCGGAAATCACGACTTCGGTCGAAACGACGCCAAACGTGTCGAAAAGCTTCTTGAGCTGGATCGCGGCGCGCTTGGAGGAGGCCGCGAGTTGCCCTTTCAAGCCCGTGCCCTTGAAGTTCGCAGCGAAATGCTGGCCAACGTCGAACGCGATCATTTGGAGCCGCGATTCGATGCCCTCAATTTCACGCGCCCGACTCATCTTCCGTTTCAGGTCCACGCGCTGATCTTCGGTTAGGCCGCGCGTATGCACCTCGAACCAACGATCAATCTGGCCTTCATCGACGTCTGTCACGACCTCCCGGCCTTCATAGAGAAGCGGCACGACAGCTTTGTCGGCCACCGCATCGCGCATCGAATAGGAGGGCTGAACCAAAGCGCCGAATTTAGCGAAAGTGCTTTTCTCTTTCTTGGCGATCGGCGTGCCGGTAAAGGCGATGAAGCAGGCGTTCGGCAACACCTCGCGCATGCGCGCGTGAAGGCTCTCAAGGTCCCCATATTGGCTGCGATGGCTTTCATCGACCAGAACGAAAATGTCGCCGGACTGGTCAACGACACGGCGCTTATTTAGACCTGCACGGAATTTATGGATGAGGGTTGTGACGACGGGTGTTTTCTCCTCGATCAAATTCAGTAGGTTTTCGCCGGTAGCGGCGCGCTTTGGCTCCTGGCCCGTCGCGCGAAATGTCTTAGTTATTTGATCATCGAGGTCCGTACGGTCGGTGACGATGACAATCCGCGCCTGCGGAAGTTTAATCACGATCGACTTCGCCAGCATGACCATGGTGAGACTCTTGCCAGAGCCCTGTGTGTGCCAGACAACGCCGCCAGCGCGTCTCCCGTTCTCACCGGGCGCGTCGATCCGCTTAAGCAGGGATTCGATGGTCGCCAACTGCTGGTAGCGGGCCACCTTCTTATGCGGGCCGTCGAAAAGCATGTAACGACGCACAAGACGCATGAAGCGCTCGGGCCGGCAGAGGCCCACGAGCGTTTCGTCGAGCGGCGTGGCAAACCTTCCGTCTTCCATAAGGCCATCGTGACGTTTCATATAGGGCCCGAAATCCAGCGCGACGCGCTTGGCCTCGATTGGATCGAGCGGCCGGTTCACGACGTCCGTGACAAATGTCGGCGCGTCTTCGCGCTCCTTCCACACACTCCATAGTTTCCGTGGCGTTCCCACTGTACCGTAGCGTGGGTCATGGCTGTTGGCCGCCACGAGAAGTTGCGCAGAGTAAAACAGGCTCGGTACGCCTTCGCCGGTCTTCTGGTTGCGGATTTGCTGGCTCACGCCCTGTTCGGAAGAGACATGCGAGGCCTTTACCTCAATCATCCCGAGCGGGATGCCGTTGACGAAGAGCACAAGATCGACCCGGATCGTCGGCCCGCCCGTTTCACTCACGGAATATTCGCTCGTCACCTGAAAGTTGTTCGCCCGCCAATCAGTCCAATCGATGAACCTGAACGGCCATTCGCGCAGGGTCACGCCGATCGTCTGGGGCAGGGCGATGCCGAGCATCAAGTCGTCGGTCATACGCTCGTTGGCGCGGACAACGCCTTCCGGGATGCGCTCCGCCAGCCGTCGTACGGCGGCGCCAATATTGGCTTCCGAGAAGGGATGGGACCGCCCGTCGAAGTTGATGCGGTTGATCCGCGCAAGATCGGCGCGCAATTGCGTTTCGAGGAAAGGCAGGGTCCGCCGCCCGTCCCGCCACAGATCGGCCTCCGCGCGGGTTACGTAGCGCCAGCCGCAGTTGATCAGCGTATGCAGCGCTTGCAACTGCGCGCTACCGGCCTCGGAGGTGGTGAATTGAGGTGAGGCGGTCATTCTCTTTTGCCCAGGCGCTTCAACGCAGCGTCCGCCGCGATTTTGTCGATGATCGCCTTGATGGCTTTATCCGAGTCACTCTGATCTGAATAATCGGCAGGAACGCCAAAATTCACGCGCCCTTGCTCGATAAGTTTTTCAGCGACGCCCTTGCCGCCCTTTTTTGCGCGCGGCTTGTACACCGCGATCGAATGTCCGCCTTGATCCTTTACCAGCCGAAAACAGGGTATATCCGTCTCCCCATCGCCAAAAAAGACCATGTTCTTGAAAGGAACAGGACGCTCGTCGGGCGGTACGTAGCTGTTGATCTTGTCCTTGTTCCAGACCTCAAGGCTGCCCTTGTTGATCCGAAACAGATATTGCGTTTTCGTGGTGTAATTCACTCCGAGCGCGGGAAACCGCGCTATGCCTTCGTGATCGTACCAAAATCCAGAAGCATAGATCTCGGTAAAATATTTGCCGATCTTGGTCCCGCGGATCATTTCGCGGAGGCCAGACGAGATAATAAAGTGCTGGACGTTGACTTCCCGCTGTCTGCCATACTCGTTCACGCGGTCGAACCAACCCTCGACCCCCTCGAAAAGCTCGATGCTTTCTCCGAACCTTTCGATCGCCTCGCGTTTCACGCTGACGCCGGCCTGATCCGCTTTCCGAAGCATATGCCCCATATAGATGAGGATTTCGTCCCCATGCTGCTCTTTTGCGAGTTCTTTAACCTCGGCCCAGAACGTCCCGGCCTTCATTCCGAGTTTCGGAATAAAATCGTAGTTTTGCATGTAGCCGGGTGACAGCGTACCGTCGAAGTCGTAGCAGATGGCCAGGGGAACATGCTTGCGCGCCATGGAAGCTCTACTTGTTGGAGAGTTTAATCTGATCGAACTGCTCGTCGAGCGGCCATTCGCCAGTCAACAGTTTTTGCGTAAGGCCGCGCTTCTGCTGGCGCAGACCATCGAGCTGTTTCATGAGGCGGTCGGCAACATCGTCTTCGGCGTCGAGCACGGCGGCTATGCGCTCTTGGACGGGAAATGGCGGCGAGAAAATTTCGGCCTGTTCGATGGCGTCGAGGGTGAGACCGAAGCGCACGACGCCATTGGCGAGCCGGCTGAACTGCCAGCGCATTTCGTCGTGCCGCATCGCTTGCGCGAGGAAGGGGCCATGGCCTACCGCATCGCGCGGGCGGGCAATAGCGAGATGGTAGCCGCAGACCAACCCTTTGATGTCGTCCGCAACCAGCGCCGGCTCGGCGATTTCTTCCATCGTCTCGGAGTCCTTGGTGAAGACAACGTCGCCCTTGCGAAGCGCGTTGTTCGCGATTTCGCCTTCAGTCGCCGTCGCCGGCATGAAGTCGAGATCGGCCGTGATGCGCGCATTATGAAAGACATTCATGTAGTTGCAGAGCCGAACGCCTGCCTCGCCCTCTTTGGCCTTCTTATCGACGCCGCTAAACCATACGTCGGCCATTTCGAGAAAAGGGCGCCTCGGAAGATTGCGGAACAGTTTTTGAATCAGTGCCTGCTTCCGCCGCCGCTTGGTGGCGATCAACTGTTCGGTCCGTTCGATCGCCCGGTCCCACGTCTCCAG